>JAADCZ010000075.1 GCA_013154175.1 Thermodesulfobacteriota bacterium | reverse complement strand
CATGGACAGGAAGATCTTGTTAATGAGTGCCTCGCTTCTTTGGCCAAACACTGTTCTCCCGACAGGATCGCGGTTACCGTAACCCATAACATTGCGCCATCCATCCCGCTTGTTCCCTCTCCTTTTCCTGTGCATGTGCTTTCAAATTCACGTCCCAAGGGATTTGGCGCGAATCACAACCAGGCCTTTTCCTGGTGCCGGGAACATTTTTTTTGTGTTATTAATCCTGATATCCTCCTGCTGCAGGATCCCTTTGACAGGCTGATTTCCGCGCTTTTGGAGGATGACGTCGGGGTGGTTGCTCCAATGCTGGTCGACTCTTCCGGCAAGGTGCAGGACAGTGCGAGAAAATTTCCCACGCCCTTACGAATCATGACCAGGGCGATTGGCCGAAAATACAACTCCCATGAGTATCGGGTCCATGGTAAAAGAATTATGCCCGACTGGGTGGCTGGAATGTTTATGTTGTTCTCTGCAGACCAGTACGCCGCCATTGGAGGCTTTGATGAACGATACTTTATGTACTGTGAAGATGCGGATATCTGCAGGCGATTGGCCCAAAAAGGGAAGAATACGCTGTTGCTTACCGATGTACTGGCAGTTCATAATCCCAGAAGGGCGAGCCATGCCAGACTGTCCCATCTTTACTGGCATCTGACAAGTCTTACGCGTTTTTTCCTGAAGTACCCCTTTTATACATTGTAAAGCATCGAACATCTGTTTATTCTTTTCTATTCTTTTCAGGAAGATGTAGAGGTTGTTCCCGGGTCAGAACCGTTAGAGAAAGGTGTGCATGTCAGGTATCACGACTGCGTTAATAACATTCTTCATCGCAATGTGTTTTGCCCTTGTTCTTACCCCCAGGGTGGCAAGCTGGGCTGCGCACAGAGGAATCTGCGATTATCCTTCCGCCCGGAGAGTGCATCAGGGATGCACGCCACGGGCCGGTGGCATGGCTCTGTTTCTCTCCTTTCTCGCCGCGTACCTTATTGCCTTTTTGTTCTCAAGTGACAAGGGCATATGGTCTGTGCTCCAGAGAGAACAGGGCATTTTCCTTTTTGGTGCGTGCTGTACGGTCGCGCTTGGTCTTTGGGATGATATCAGAAGTCTTCCTGCTTTTCTCAAGCTGGCCGGCCAAATAGCCATTGGCCTGTTGGTCTGGTTTGGGGGGATTGATGTTGAGCTTTTTTCAGTGACCCTGCATCAGGGCATTCAGCTGCCATCATGGCTCTCGGCCATTGTGACGGTTTTCTGGGTGGTATTGCTGATGAACGCCATGAACCTGATCGATGGACTTGATGGACTGGCTGCGGGGATTTGTCTGTTCGTCTCCATTACCCTGCTTTCAATATGCCTCTCCATGGGCAAACCCATGCTTATCATTGGCTTTAGCGCTCTGGCAGGTTCCTGCCTGGGATTTCTTCGTTATAACTTTAATCCAGCCACAGTCTTCATGGGGGACTGTGGCAGTTATCTGCTTGGCTATCTGTTGGCGGCCCTGACGATCCAGGGAGCTGTGAAAAGTCATGCAACTGTCGCTTTACTGATCCCCATTATCGCCCTTGGGGTGCCGTTACTGGATACGCTTCTCGCTCCGGTACGCCGTTTTATTTTAGGCAAGAAAATGTTCGGACCTGATCAGAGTCACATTCACCATGTGTTACTGAAGCTGGGGTATTCCCAGCGTCGGGTGGTGATGATTATTTATGGTGCAACGGTCTTTCTTGGTCTGGTCGCCTTGACCTTTGTCTTTTTCAAGGATCAGTTTTCAGCATATATTCTTGTATTACCTGGAATCCTGATTTTTCTGACTGTCAAGAAACTGGGATATCTTGAATATGTGGCGGCCGATAAAATATGGGGTTGGCTTCGGGATATCACTGATGAGGCCGGATTAAGTAATGAACGGCGCAGTTTTCTCAATATTCAGATGCAGATTATCCGCTCAGAAAATGTGGAAGAGCTCTGGGAAGGCGTTTGCCTGGCCCTGGAAAAACTGGATTTTGATTTAGCAGAGTTGTTTCTGGTTGGCACCGCGCCATCGGATTGCGATGGCGTGAGAATGGAATGGTGCAAGGCCAAGGCGGAAATCAGGAAAATTGATTTCGGTGGTCATTGTCAGTTCAAGTTGGAGATGCCCCTTGTAACCGAAACGGATCGTTCCTATGGAATTCTGTGGCTGGTCAAGGATCTTCAACGAAGCAACATCAGCCACTACACGCTGCGCCGGGTTGAGCACTTGCGGCGAACCATAATAAGTGTGCTGGATAAGTTTGCCCAGCAACAATAGTTAAAGCAGGGAGATGCTCAATATAACGAGATCACTTGGTGCCTGGCTGACTGGATGCATTCTTCTGGTGAATCTGGTCATAAGAGTGGCCGTATTACATGATCAGGGCAACAATATCCCGCTGCTGGCTCTGTCCATGGCGACGCTTTTCCTGTTGTTTTCCTTGAATAAACATAATGTATTCAGGTGGTTCTGTTTTGTACTTGGCCTCTCCTTTCCCTTTTACTGTTATCAATCATACACGGTTTATAATCAGTTTTTTGAATTTTTGATCGTGATCCTGGGCGGGTTTGCCTGGTTTCGCCATTACTCATATGATGTTGACTCCGGGACAATAAATAAAGGGGTTGTTGTTTTCCTCTGGAGCTGTGTGCTGCTGGCCTGCTCATCGCTTCTTCTGTTCCCTGTCAGCCAGATTGTCCGGCTGCTTTCCCTTTGGGGGCCGTTTGATTTTGGCAGCGCTGTTTTATCGGCCACGCCTGAAAATGCTTTGTATGCGGTAGCGGCTGCAAACCGACTGGTGTTATTTTCTGTAGTGATTTTATTGCTTTCTGTTCAGGGTGATGCAAAAAAATACTATGAAAAAATATTTCAGGGTGTCATCACAGGTGCCCTGTTGACCACTGTTGCTGGTGTGCTGAATCAGTGGGGCATCCTTGACCTGGGGATATTCCGTCCCCAATTCCATGCCCCCTCCGGAGTCCCTCGTCTGCATTCTGTAGCAGGCAATCCAGGCTGGTTCGCCCAATATCTCATTGGCTCTCTTCCCTTTATTTTTCTGTTGATTCCTAAAAACAAAGGTCTTTTTTTAAAGCTGGCCATTGTAACCGTGGTTTTTCTTTTTTGTGGCGCGGCATTACTGCTGACCGCTTCCAGAACCAGCTGGCTTCTTTTTCCCGTGGTGGCTGTAGCAGGTTATCTGTATCTATTTTTTTTTGGTTCCGGGACGAACCCGAACCGGTTTAAAGGAAAAAAATCCCTCAGAACCGGTTTGTTCATGGCTGCCTTCCTTTGGGCTGTCGGTTTGTGTGTCATTGGAGCGTTTTTTGTCATCATTCAGTCTGGTCCGGTGAAGGGGCCAGCTGGGAGCGTCACCAGAACCCAATATATACTTCATCGGTTAGAAAATATTGTGACACCCGGTGAAAGGATCAAGGTTTGGCGGGAGAGCCTGGTCCTGGGTAGTGAAAGCCCTGTTTTTGGAATGGGCTATGAGGGCTACAAATGGCATCAGCGGGTGATGTCTTCGATTCCGGGCAGCAGGTTCGCCAGATCCCGGCAGACCATCAATAACTGGGATACTCCACACAGTTTTTTTCTGCAGTTGTTTATCAGTAATGGCATCGTTGGAGTCATAGTCTGGTTTCTTTTGATTTTTTATGTGCTTTATTTAATTTTTCGAGACGCCTGGTTTCATAAGTCAACTCTCTCCATGATGTGTTTTGTCTCGATTCTTCAGTATCTTCTGTATGGATTGACGCAGTCACTGCAATATATTCCCCTGATCTGGTTTGTGTTTTTTCTGCAGATCGGATATGCGATGACCCTGGCTGACCGCCACGTTTATCCGGTCGCGCCACGATTGCGAACAGTTGCGGCAGCATTGAGTATTTTATTGACAGTGATTGGGACGGGGCTATATGCCA
>JAADCZ010000005.1 GCA_013154175.1 Thermodesulfobacteriota bacterium | reverse complement strand
GACATCAAACTGGCCTTCAAGGCCACTCTGGAAGAGCTTGAGGACTCCCACTCCTTCATCCATGTGGTTGATGCAACAAGCCCGTTCATCCAGGATGAAATAAATGCCACCGAGGAGATTCTTGAAGAAATAGGCGTGATAGACACCCACAGAATACTGGTGCTGAACAAGTGCGATCTTTTGGATGATGAGGCCAAAAAGCGCATCAAAAAGCTTGGGGGCCTACAGGTTTCTGCAAAGACAGGCCAGGGAATAAAGGAGCTACTTCATTCCATAGAGATGGCAGCAACCAACCAGGTTAAAGAGCCTGCCTTTACCCAGCTAAATGCAGCAACTGTCTAGAAAGCCCAAGACTTTGTCCAAGGGATCATGTTTATTTAAGTTGTAATTTCAGCAAGATATGCGTTGTGCAACTGGGAGATGGCCTCAGCATAGTCATCCTTTCCAAACACTGCCGAGCCTGCAACGCATACATGGGCCCCTGCCTTTACCACATCAGCTATGGTTGAGGCGTTTACGCCTCCATCCACCTCAATCAGAAGATCCAGGCCCCTTTCTTCAACCATCTGGCTGAGCTTCTCTATCTTTGAAAGGGCCGAGGGTATGAATTTCTGGCCTCCAAAACCTGGATTCACACTCATTATGAGGACCATATCCAGGTCCTCGAGTACATACTCAATGGAACAGAGGGGCGTTGCCGGATTTAGAACAGCACCTGCCCGTTTGCCACAGGCCTTAATCTGCTGAATCACCCTGTGGAGATGGGTGCAGGCCTCAACGTGAACCGTTATAAAGTCGGCCCCGGCCTCGGCAAAGGCTTCCACATACCTTTCTGGCTCAACTATCATGAGATGAACGTCCAGGGGAAGGCTTGTCACAGGCCTTATGGCCTTTACTACCAGGGGGCCAATTGTGATGTTTGGCACAAACCGGCCGTCCATGACATCCACATGGATGAGATCTGCCCCGGCTGCCTCAACGTCTTTGATTTCCTGGCCCAATTTTGAAAAATCTGCTGACAAAATGGATGGTGCTATTTGTACTTTCATAATGGCTTCGTTATATAGTCTATGAACAGAAAAATTGGAATAGGAGAAGAAACAGATGGACACCAAATGCCTTTCTCAAAAAATGGTAAATTTTATGGAGCGCTCCTCATGGATAAGAAAGATGTTTGAAGAAGGAGCAAGACTCAAACAGGAACACGGGGCCGACAAGGTGTGTGATTTTAGCCTTGGAAACCCGGACCTTCCACCGCCAGAGGCATTTAACAAGGCCCTTTTGGAAGCTGCCTCCAGCAATGAGCCAGGGATACACGCATACATGCCAAATGCCGGCATCCCCTGGGTGCGGGACAAGATTGCCCAGCAAGTCAAGGCAGATCACGGTGTGGACGTCAGTGGCCAGGAGGTCATCATGACCTGCGGCGCTGCTGGCGGGCTGAATATCATCTTCAAGGCCATTTTGAACCCTGAGGATGAGGTCATTGTGCCAAAGCCCTACTTCGTTGAATATGGATTCTACACAGACAACCACCAGGGCAAACTTGTCACAGTGGATTCAAAGGAGGACTTTTCCCTGGATATCGATGCCATAGCATCGGCCATCACAGACAAGACCAAGGCAATCCTCATAAATTCCCCCAATAACCCATCAGGTGTCATTTACAGTGAAGAATCCATAAAAGAGCTTGCAAAGCTCCTTGACAAAATCCAGAGCGACAAGGGCCAAACCATTTATCTAATCTCTGACGAACCCTATCGTAAGATCATATTTACAGGCAATGAAGTGCCTCCCCTCATGGCCCATTACCGGGATACCATTGTTACAACCTCCTTTTCAAAGGACCTGTCCATTCCTGGTGAACGAATAGGCTATGTTGCCGTTCACCCTGAGATCAGGGAGAAGGAGGCCCTTCTTGGGGCAATGACCCTGGCCAACAGGATTCTTGGCTTTGTGAACGCCCCTGCCCTTATGCAGAGGGTGGTGGCCCAGGTGGTGTCAGAAAAGGTGGATACATCAATCTATGAAAGAAGGCGTGATCTCTTTGCAGACATCCTCCAAAAGGCGGGCCTTGAATTCACCATGCCCCAGGGTGCCTTTTACTTCTTTCCCAAAAGCCCCACTGCCGATGAGACGGTCTTCGTAAAGGCCCTTCAGAAGGAGCTTATCCTCACAGTGCCTGGTACAGGCTTTGGCCAGCCGGGTTACATCCGTATCGCCTTCTGTGTGGATGATGAGGTAATAAAGAGGTCTGAGGCTGGCTTTAAGAGGGCAGTAGATAGTCTCTAAAATTGTCAGGCTTGGAACTGGCCCTTGTGGCCGCAATAGCCTTTTTGGCTGGCTTTGTCCAGGGGCTGAGCGGATTTGGCTCAGCCCTTGTGGCCATGCCCCTTCTCTTGCAGTTTCTTCCAGCAAGGCTGGCTACGCCCTTTTGCATCCTCATGGGCCTTGTGATTACAAGCATGCTGAGCCTGGATCTGAAGCAACATCTTGACTGGAAGAAGATTGGCCCCATCTTTCTTGGCTGCCTACCTGGCATTGCCCTTGGAACCTACTTTTTAAAGACGGTTGACAACTCCGTTATCAAAAAACTTCTTGGGCTCATACTCATAAGCTACAGCCTCTTTCAGCTGACTGTCCATGTAAAACCCAAAAAATTGAGCTGGGTCTGGGGCATTATTGCGGGATTTCTCACTGGCACAATTGGTGCGGCATTTAGCGCAGGAGGCCCTCCCACCATCATTTACACGAGCCTGAATGACTGGAACAAGGATGAGATCAAGGCCACCCTTTCGGGATTCTTCCTCCTTACAGGCATACTCATAGCCATTGCCCATGCTGCTGCTGGCATCACCACGAAGGAGGTACTCATTCTTTTTGCCACAGGCCTTTTGCCAGTAATCATCGGGACGAAACTTGGCTCAAGGGCCTATTCCTACCTTTCCCACAGAAGCTATCTGAAACTTATTTATTCCCTGCTGCTCGTCATGGGGCTGTTGCTGGAATTTCAGTAAAAGCGAAGTATTAAAAATCAATCGACCGCCAATAATCAATAGGCATTACAAATATACTAATCGTAGCGGATTACCCAATCATTTCAAACATTGCTTGGGATAATTAGCGAGGAATTGATAATATAAATAGAAAAATGTAACCCATACCTGCAAATATCTGTTGCGCTGCAAGAACTTTAGCTGACAAGTTTCTCACTCTCTTAACTTCAGATTTTGTCGTAAAAAACTTTTCGAGCTTGTCATAATTAAGTAACATTCCATTTGATATTTGATTATGCAAATCTTCAGCTATGTTTTCTTTAGGATATGTTGGGTGATTAAAAAAAGGTATTAATTTTTGTGCCCCAAACATCGCTATTAAAATCCTATAATAGTTTCGTTCTCTTATCGATAAATAATGATGAAAAACTCCCAAGGCGATAGATACAAAAAGAACAATTGCAACTATAACAAGACTGATCTTAATATATTCTGGAGCCAACCATGAATTTTGTAATATCGAATCGAAGCGTCCAATTAAAAATCCAACTCCTATTGTAGATAAACCTAAAAACCAAGTTGAATATTTATGCACATCTTCGCAAATTCGTATTTGCTCAGCTAAGGTTTCTTGATGTAATTTGGTGGATTCCGAAACGAATTTTTGAAAATTGTTCGTCATCTTTAATAAAAAAGATTTTCAAAAACTATATGTGATTAACTAAGATTCTATCTGTCTTTTTGCCCACTCAAGGGCCTCGAGGACCCGTGGCGCCACAAGTTTTTTGGCCTCCTCATAGGTAACCCAGCGGTAGGCGTCATGCTCTGGCTTTCCAATTTCAGGGTTTACGGGCAGGGAGATATCCTTTGTCTTTGTCTCTGCTAGATAGTAGCGGGCTATCTTTCGCCCCCTGTTGTATGGGCCTGTCTCCCGAAAGTCAT
>JAADCZ010000052.1 GCA_013154175.1 Thermodesulfobacteriota bacterium | reverse complement strand
GGGACTACACCCTCGTTCCAGAATCGAGCAACCCCCTTTTGCACCACGGCCAGGCAGAGAGACGATATGAGGATTATCTCATCCAGTTAACAAAGGCTTTGCCCTGGTGGAAGGCCCAAATACTTGAGCAGGTGGTCAGATTTGCCAGGAACTCTGCCAAATACCGGGAGCAAGGCCGCCTTTTTCAAAGTCTCCTATTTGGGGAAATAAGAGGGGTCTGCCTCGAGATTGGAAAAAGGCTCGTTTCAAAGGGCCATTTGGCCTCGGATGAAGATATCTTCTTTCTCAACATGGATGAAATCGAAGACCTTGTCAGGGGCAAATTCCAGTTTCCAGAAACCTTGAAAGAGCTTGTTACTCTACGAAAGAGGGCCCTTAAAAGGTGCAACGAGACAGATTGCCCTGAATTTTTCATAACAGATGAGGCTGAATACTTTAAGGGCCAGATGATGAGCCAACCCCCAGATGAAGAAACTTGCTCCAAGGGTCTTCTTCAAGGAACCGGCGTGTCAAAGGGGCGAGTCGAGGCGCGGGTAAAAATCGTCCTTGACCCTTCATCTGGCAGCTGTCTAGAGCCAGGGGAGATACTCGTGACCAAAACGACAGACCCTGGCTGGACCCCGCTTTTTTTCATTGCCGGGGGTCTGATACTCGAAAGGGGTGGCATGCTCTCCCACGGGGCAATTGTTGCAAGGGAGTTTGGAATCCCTGCCGTTGTAGGCATCAGTAATGCCACAAACATCCTTAAAAATGGGGACACTGTAATCCTCGATGGACAGGCAGGAACCGTCCAACTCATAAATGGAGATGCCTAGTGGTGCCAGTAAAGCGGGAAGACCTGTTTAAATTCATAAAGGAAAGATATCCCATCAAGACATCCCTTCCAATTTCAGCAGTGCTCTTTTGGGGCTCGGCACTTTGCTGCGGCCTTTATGACCCTTTGAGCATCTGTGTTGGTATAATCACATCCTTTCTCGCCCTTTTCATTCTTCGTGCCCTAGATGACATCTCAGACATTGACCTCGATAGGGCCCGAGGCCTGAAAAGGGGCCTCGTTACAGGTGAAATATCCACAAAAGGCCTAAAGATATGGGCACTTCTTGCCCTTTTATCGGTTTTTCTCCTAAACCCAAAACCATTAGCCTTTTTCATCATAGTGTGCCTCTGTCTATTCTATCTTGCCTATTTCAAGTTAAAGCGCGCCATAAATCCAGCCCTCCTGCCCTTTTTCACCAATGTCATCTTCGGGGCCATTCCCCTCTACGCATGGTCAATGGCCAGGGAGGCCTCCCTTGAGGGCACACTCTTTCTCATGCTCTTTTTATGGACAGGGGCATGCGCCCATGATTTTTCCCATGATGTCCACGCCCTTGATGAGACCCCCCAACACATAGAGACTCCATCTGTCATTCTAGGTCCAAAGGGGTGCGCCAGGCTATCGGCCATCTTGTATGCGCTCTCAGCTGCCTTTGGCCTTTCAGCCTGGTTTCTTCTAAGGCCAGGGGCTGGCTTTCTCGTTGCTTTGATGGCCACTTCAGCCCTTGTTGCCTATCTTCTTGCACCCTTTATGGCCCATCCAGACAAAGAAAGGGCCAAGAAATTCTACATTTGGGGCTTTGTATTTTTTACCCTTCCCCTTCTTGCAACCATTATTGAAAAACTTTTACTCAAACTGGAGGGCTGAAACCTTGAAAGGATTCATAGGCGTCTACAATGCTCCCTACCTCGTAACCATGCTGGGCCTTTTTTCTGCTGTAAGCTGCTGCTTCCTCTCCTTTGGAGGCCAGAAGGAGCTTGCAGTAATTGCCTTTATCTTTGCAGGGCTCTTCGACCTCTTTGACGGGGTGGTTGCAAGGCTCAAGGAAAGGAATGAAAAGGAAGCGGCCTTTGGGCTCTACATAGACTCGGTAGTAGATGCAATAAGCTTTGGCCTGACTCCTGTCACCCTTTTGATGGCCTGGGGGCTCAAAAGCGTCATGGACCTTATCCTATTTTGCATCTACTGCCTTTGTGCCACTACTCGGCTTGCCTACTTTAACGTGCTCCAGCAATCCCAAAAAACAAGCCCAAGTCACTACCGGGGCCTTCCTGTGACATATTCTGCCCTTATAATCCCCCTGGTTCTGACAGTCGGACTCTTTTTCAGGGGCTCGTCCTTCACCTGGCCCTTGAGAATTACAGTGGTGCTCCTCTCCTTCTTTTTTGTCTATGACGTACCAGTCAAAAAGCCAAAGGGGGTTTTTTATATCATCTTCCCACTTCTGGGTCTGGTACTTGTAACCATCTGGCTTTTGCATGCAGAGTAAGGATCCATGTTCTTAAAAAGACACAAAAAAGAAAGGCTCAGAAGAGAGGTTGTAATCTACAACCGTGAAACCAAAAGGCTTGAGAGGGAGAAGGTATTTCATGAGCCCTTGATGATCTTTCTCTACTACACCCTTCCAGGAAGGCTTCTCACAGAGCTGATTCTTTCAAGAAGAATCTTTTCCAAGCTCTATGCGCTGTTTCAAAAAGGACCAAAGAGCAGGGAGAAGATAGAAAAATTCATCAAAGAATATCAAATTGACATCAGGGAGCTCCATCGGCCCCTTGATGAATATGAGAGCTTCAATGACTTCTTCACAAGAAGGCTCAAAAAGGGGGCACGGCCAATAGCCTCCTCCCCTGATGCCCTTATCTCCCCAGCTGATGGAAGGCTCATATCTTATGACATCGAAAAAGGGGCAGTTTTTGACGTAAAGGGCTCTTTCATGAACGTCTCAAGGCTTTTGGGAAGGAACCACACGCCTGAAATGTGGGCTGATGGGCTTTGTGTAAAGATTAGGCTTGCACCCTACGACTATCACAGATTCTGCTACATAGACAAGGGCAGCCACGGGCCCATCAAGTCCATTCCAGGTCGGCTCGACTCGGTAAGCCCCCTGGCACTTTGGAGAAAAAGGTCCATCCTGCAGGAAAACAAGAGGGACGTCGTGGTCCTTGAAACAGAAAACTTTGGCCAGGTTGCCCACGTGGATGTTGGGGCAATGACAGTGGGGGCCATTCATCAACACTTCAGGGGTGGCACAACCTTTTCTAGAGGGCAGGAAAAGGGCTATTTCTCCCTTGGAGGCTCTACCATCCTTCTTCTTTTCAAAAAGGATGTAATTCAGCTTGATGAAGACATAACTCGCTACTCAAAAAGGGGCATCGAGACCCTTGTTAGATACGGATCGAAAATAGGAAGGGCTTTAAAATGAATCTTCTAGAATTCATTGGCAGGGTTACCTACACCATCTTACCCATTGTAATGGCAGGAATCAGCAACATGATCCTTGTGAAGGCCCCTGTTTTCAATTTCCTGAGAAGGCCCATGGATGGAGGGAAAAGGTGTAGTGACGGAAAAAGGCTCTTTGGAGACAACAAGACCTGGAAGGGCTTTTGGGGCATGATACTCCTTACAGGCTTCTGGATGTGGTTCTTTGGCCTTTTGGATGAATACTTTGACTGGGCAAGGGGCCTTAGCCTCATTCCCCTATCCCAATTCTCCCCTTGGCAAGAGTGGCTCTATGGCGCCCTTTGGGGTCTGGGTTACGTCCTTTTTGAACTTCCAAACAGCTACATAAAAAGGCGCATAGACATCCCGCCAGGCAAGAATGCCTCTGGCGCCCTGGGCCACTTTTTCAGATTCATCGACCAGGCAGATTCAGTCATTGGCTGCCTGATCTTCATGCTCTTTTTCTATAGACCTACCCTTCTGGAAGCCGTTTCAATCTTTATAGTGGGGGTGGCCATTCATTTTGCAATAAATATCTTGCTCTATGTTGTGGGGTTAAAGGGTCAGGCTGGATGAAAAAGCCCGGGGTTTTACCCCCGGGCCGTAAGTTTTTTCAATAAGTTCAAGGCCCATTAAAAGGGCCTATGCCATGTTTTTTCAGCCTAAAGGCCAGTTGGGAACTTTGGAAGGTCCTTTAGGGCCTCTTCAATCTTGTCTTCAGGGTATTCATAATCTTCAAGTCTGCCTTC
>JAADCZ010000165.1 GCA_013154175.1 Thermodesulfobacteriota bacterium | reverse complement strand
CAGCCTTGGCCCCAGCCTTTTGGGTGAGTTTGTCCCTGAATGCTGCAATGTCAATTCTGCCTTGCCCCATTTTTACCTCCCTTGGTCTTTGGTCGTTGTTCCAAGAGCAATTTCCTTTATCTTTTCTCCATAGGCCTTTTTGAGCCTAAGAAGATAATCTTTATCCACCTTGCCTTTCCATGATTCTACCTTAAAGAATCGTTTTGGTATAGTTATCTCATCTGGATCGAAGCCTGTTTCAAAACGAAGTTTCCATCTGGCCCTTCTTATGTGAGAGGCAATTTCATCGAGGCGGGTTGCAATGTCGGTTAACCCCACAGCTTCCAAACAGATGGCAAGACGTTCCTTCGTGTAGACCTTCCTTGAAAAGAGGCATGCAACCATGGAATTGAGGAGACACCTTGGAAGCTCGTCATCCAGAAGGAACTGGATGGCAGGCTCGAGGTCCCGGGCACTGTGGCGCTGTTCGTAGGAGTAGGCGCCTGTGTCGAGGTGTGAGTGGCGAAATCCAAGGGATTGTGCCGCAAAGAAAAGCTCCCCTGTGGCATAGCCTGCCATTTCCTGGCCAAGGACGCAGGCAAACTCGGCGCCTCCAAAGGCCTCTGCAGCCTTCAGGGTGCCTTGGGCAAGGCGTGCATAAAAGTCATTGCTGGCCCGTGCAAGATGCTCCATGCCGTTAAGGTAGGCTGCGCCATTTCCAAAGGAGTAGGCCTCGATAGTTTCTTTTGTGCCAACAATGCCCCTTTCAAGGGCCTCTGTTGCCCAGGCAAGGGCCACTCCTGCCGATATGACATCCAGGCCCATCCTGTCTGCCTTGTCGATGAGTTTCAGGATGGATACAGGGTCCTTGATGCCGAGCATGCTGCCAACTGCATAGATTGGCTCATAGTCATAGGCCATTTGCCTGTAATAGTAGCGATTGTCCTTGGTGAACTTTTGTCTGATAAAGCCCACATGGATGCAGCCAATGGGGCAGCCAGAACAGGCAAGGTTTCTGAGGAGATGCCCTTTGGCAAAGGTTTCCCCGGAAATGCGTTCTGCCTCTGGGTCATAGCTTGCCTGAAGATTGCGCCAAGGCAGGGACTTGAGCTCATTGAGCCTGGTAAGGTTGGCAGGTGTTCCAAGGTCATGATACTTGTGCATCATGCCCGAGTCATGGATGAGCCTGTAGGTTTCCTGCCAGACCTTCTTGTAATTGTCTGTCTCTGGCAGGGGCAGGTCTGAATCTCCGAGGAGCACAATAGCCTTTAGATTCTTGGCACCCATGACAGAGCCTGCCCCAAGGCGCCCAAAGTGGCGATAGGTGTCGGCATTTATGCAGGCCATGGCAGAGCCCTTTTCACCGGCTGGCCCTATCCTCAGGATGGATCTATGCCCCTGGGCTGTCTTGACCATATTTCGAATTATGCGGCCGGTCTGAATAACATCCATGCCCCAGAGATAGTGGGCGTCTTTCACTTCAATTTTTTTGGAACCAACTACGAGAAAGACAGGGTTTTGAGCCCTTCCCTTGACAACCAGGGCATCCACACCTGCAAAGCGTAGTGACAAGGCAGATCTGCCCCCTGCGTGGCTCTCTGTAAACTGGTTGTGGTAGGGAGATTTAAAGGAGCAAACGGTCTTGCTCATTAGGGGGAAGTAGCCTGTCAGGGGGCCAATACTGAAGATTAAGGGCTGGTCTGGATGATCCCAATCTTCATGCAAAAGCCCGAATCTTTCAAAGAGATAGACTCCAAGGCCGCTTCCTCCAATGGCAGATTCCCTTTCAGGGAGCCTCTCTATCTCGGCCTTTCCTGTTGAAAGATCAACGACTATTATCCGGAAGTCAGAACCTATCATGCCGTCACCTCCGGTTGGTCGTAGGCGTGGGCTATTTCAGGTTCCACCATTTCCAAGCATTTATGAGGGCAATATTTCGCACAAAGGCCGCAATGTATGCAGACGACCGGGAATCCTGTTTCAGTGAAGGTAATTGCCTCAACCGGGCATACCTGGGCACAGGCATTACATCTGATGCAGTCTTTCTTTGATAGTTTCACTCCTCCGCCAACCCTGGGCCTTAGAGCGCCTGTTGGGCACGCCTTGACGCATATCGGGTCCTGACAGGCCATGCAATATCGTGCCTCAAATCCGGTTGAGATGCCTCCGGAGCTTTTTATCCGAATGCCTGCGGTTTGCCAGGAAAGTAGCCCGTGGACTTGACGGGCGCAGGTCATGGAACAGATTTGGCAGCCAATACATCGTTCTATACGAGAGGCCTTGAGTACTTTCATAGCGAGATAATCCTGCCTGATAAATAAATTTTTGTGTTTGAATTTCCCTGCCTGAAGGGCTTCGAACCATTCTAAGGCCTAATGGTGCTTAAGGAAACCCGAAAAATTCTCTTGTATACAACTAGAAATCAGGTGATAAAATCAAGATTATTTCTGAAAAATCCATTAAACAACAAGGCAAAGGGGCTGTTTTTTTGAGGGCCAGATAGGAGGCAGCGATTTGACAAAGGATGGCGACTTGCAGGATCTATCCCTTGGTCCTGAGCAGATTAAAAACGCAAGAAAAAGGGCACTAATCTCCATTTTGTTGAATGTCTTTCTTGCCTTGTTAAAGGGCTATTTTGGATACGTTACAAATAGCAAGGCCCTTCTTAGTGATGCCATTCATTCCGCAACGGACGTTGTGGCCTCGATGGCGACATTTCTGGGGATTTGGGCTGCCAACAAGAAGCACCCCTCCTTTCCCTATGGCCTCTACAAGGCAGAGACCTTGGCGACCCTCGTGAGTTCCATGGCCATTCTTTTTGCAGGTTTTGAAATTGCCAAGAGCGCCCTGCAAGGCCCGGAACTCGTTCCTGATGTGGAAAAGGCCATTCCAGTTACAATCTTCTGTCTGGTTGTAACACTGGTGTTTGGCTTGCTGCAGGTAAGGGCTGGCAAGAGGCTGGGAAGACCCGCCCTTGTGGCTGATGGAAAGGACTATCTTACAGACAGTTTGTCCACGGCCATTGTTCTGTTCAGCTTGGTTGGAAGCTACTTTGGCTATCAGCTGGATCGAATAGGCGCCTTTGCAGTGGCAGCCTTTGTATTCCGCTCGGGTGGTGCACTGTTTTTGGCTGCGCTTAGGGAGTTACTCGATGCAGCCATCGACCGGGAGACCGAGCGGGAAATAATTGAGTTTGTTGAATCGCATCCGCTAATAACAAGGGTGAAAAGGGTTTACAGCCGCGGGGCAGGAGGCCGCATCATAATAGACATGGATGTGGCCATGAAGACTCGCTCCCACCAGGTGGCAGACAAGGTGGCGGACGAACTGGAGGCGAAGATTGTGGAGAAGTATCCGCAGGTAGTATTCGCCAGGATTCGTCCCCATTTTGAGCGTCCCTCGAGGCTCGTTCGCATAAGCCCAGTGGAAGGCCCGGGAGGTCCCCTTTCAGAACACCTGGCAGGGGCTCCATGGTTCATGAAAGAGATTATCGACCCAAAGAGCGGAGAGATCAAGGAACGACAATTCCTTGAAAACCCCTATAAAGATGCCCCAAGGCGAAAGGGCTATCTCGTGGGGAAATGGCTCCTCGGACTAAAGCCAGATGAGGTAGTGGTTAAAAATCGTCACGGTGGCACTGCAGAGGCACTGCTGGAAGAGGCTGGAGTCGAAATAAAAACTGTAGGTGATGACAGGGCTGGGGCACCATCTGAAGGCTCAGACTGAGAAAGTTCTTTCATCACCAGGTAGAGCCTAGAAAAAGCCCTCGCTGCCATTTTAGGGCAGGAGGGCCTTGTTGCCAAAGTGTTGTTGGTTAGGGATAAACTATGTGGGTAGCAAGCCCTTGTTCAGCTAATCTGTAAAGATTTCAAGCACTTCGTAGGTTTTTACCCCTGAGGGAGAGCGAAATTCCACCTCATCGCCTTCTTCCTTTCCAAGAAGTGCCATTCCAAGGGGTGATTGAATTGAGATTTTGCCAAGCTTGATGTCTGATTCATCTGGGCCAACCAGCTGGTAGACCACTTCTTCACCTGTATCAAGGTTCTCGAGCCTGACTTTTA
>JAADCZ010000126.1 GCA_013154175.1 Thermodesulfobacteriota bacterium | reverse complement strand
AGTTACGATCCCTTTGCAAATGCGTGTCTTGAGGCAATGGCATGCGGTGTTCCCGTTGTGACAACGGCCCAAAATGGTGCAGCCGAGCTAGTGGAGCGTATTTGTGGAGACTTTGTCATTCCCGCTCCCAGGGATGCCTATTTGTCAGAGGCCTTGAACCATTTCCTCGACCTTGATGAGTCTGAAAGAAGGGCCCTGGGTGAGGCGAGTCGGGATTTGGCCCAGGAATTTCACTGGTCGAATCATATCAAGGGTCTAAACAGACTTTTCTCCCAACTGGTTTGCCACTGATTAGGGCTTTTTAAAAGCCAGGCCCAAATCCGCCATTTTTCTATTGACAGAAATATAGCCATATAGCTATATTTAAAACATGATTAAAGCCAGCATCAATAAGATAAGTCGCAGGCTCAAGGCCATAAGTGACCCAACCCGGATAAAGATCCTTATCCTTCTTTCCATCCGGCCTGCCTGTGTTTGTGAGCTCACCCAGGCCCTGGGGCTTGCCCAGCCCACGATTTCGCGCCATCTGCGTCAGCTTGAGGATGAAGGCTTCGTCAGGGGTCAGAGGGAAAAGAACTGGATTATCTACCACCTTTCCCCAATGGAAGAGTGCTGTACCCAGCTTCTTGGAATTGTCCTTGGAAGGGCCATGGAAGATCCAGAGGCAGAAGAGATAAAGAGACGCTTCATGGAGGCAGACCGGGCTGGGATGACAAGTGGCAGGCTGGAGCCAGGGGCTGTGAGATGAAAAGTGTACTTTTTCTTTGCACCCAGAATGCGTGCAGGAGCCAGATGGCCCAGGGCATAGCAAATCACATGTTGAAGGGGCTTGTTGAGGCAGAGTCTGCCGGGGTTGAGCCTTCGAAGGTTCACCCCCTTGCCATAAAGGCCCTTTCGGAGATTGGGGTGGATATCTCCTCGGCAAGGTCGAAGCACGTCTCAGAGCTTGGTGAAAAGTCCTTCGATCTCGTAGTGACCGTTTGTGACGGGGCCAAGGCCAGGTGCCCATCTTGGCCAGGGCAGGGAAAGAGGACGCACTTTGGCCTGCCAGACCCTGCTCGGGCAACAGGTGATCCTGATGAGAAGATGGCAGCATTCCGGGCAGTCAGGGACAGGATTATTCAAGGTCTTATTCCTCATATCAAACGAGAGCTCGATATTTAGGAGGGCAGGGTGTTCAGGGTTTTCACCATTTTGGCAGACATGATCACATACAGATTGCTGGGGCTCGAGCCAGGGAGTCATCTCACAGAGTCCGTCCATTTCTTTGTGGAGGATTCGGCCAAGATCTTCTTTTTGCTAGTAACCATCATCTTCTTTGTGGCCTTGGTCAGAAGCTTTTTCCCCCCGGAGAGGACGCGCAAGTTCCTAGAAAACAAGAATCTCTTTGTGGCCCACGTGCTCGCTGCACTCCTTGGGGTGGTTACACCCTTTTGCACCTGTTCGGCATGCCCCCTTTTCATCGGGTTTGTGGAGGCGGGCATACCCCTTGGGGTTACCTTCAGCTTTCTCATTTCATCGCCAATGGTCAACGAGGTGGCCCTGGTGCTGCTCTTTGGGCTGTTTGGCTGGTACATAGCGGCAATCTATCTGATAACCGGTTTGCTGGTTGCAATCTTTGCGGGAATGGTCATTGGGTGGCTCAATATGGAGCCCTACGTCGCCGACTATGTCTGGGAAATACGGATGGGGCAGGCGGAAATCCCTGATATGACCTGGCAGGAGAGGCTTGAGTACGCAAAGAGCTATGTGAAGGACATTCTTTCAAAGATTTGGCCCTATGTCTTAGGTGGCATTGCCATTGGCGCCCTGGTTCACGGCTACGTCCCCCAGGATTTCCTTCTCAGGTATGCAGGGCCAGACAACCCCTTTGCAGTTCCTGTGGCAGTAATCCTCGGGGTCCCCCTATATAGCAATGCGGCAGGTGTGATTCCCATAGTCCAGGCCCTGATGGCAAAGGGGCTGCCCCTGGGCACGACCCTCGCCTTCATGATGGCTGTTACCGCCCTTTCGTTTCCGGAGATGGTAATCCTTAGTCAGGTCCTCAAGAGGGAGCTGATTATCACCTTTGTGGCCATAGTGTCCATAAGTATCATAATAGTTGGGTATGTTTTTAATTTCCTGGTATGAATTTTTTAAGGCTTTGTCTCAAAAATAAAAGGGCGTGTGAGGTACACTGAGATGTATTTCCCAGTTGCAGGAATAGACGTTAATCCCCTGGTGCCACCAGTAGTGGCCTTTGTCATTTCCTTCTTTACATCCATGGGTGGGGTTTCCGGCGCCTTTCTCCTGCTGCCCTTTCAGATGAGTTTTCTAGGCTACACGTCGCCATCTGTCAGTGCCACAAATCAGCTTTTCAACATTGTTGCCATCCCAAGCGGAGTCTATCGGTATGTGAAAGAGGGTAGGATGGTTTGGCCCCTTACATGGGTGGTCATCATTGGAACGTTGCCAGGTGTCCTGATAGGGGCCCTGATAAGGGTGAAGTACCTGCCAGATCCGCGAAATTTCAAATTCTTCGTTGGTCTCGTGCTGCTCTATATTGGTCTTCGCATGGTGCAAGACATGCTTAGAGCCACAAGTGGGGACAAGAAGCTGTCTGCCGAGGATGAATTCCAACGCTTGGTAAGGGGCTTCAAGGCCAATGCAGAGGGCCAAGGGCTTCCCAGCACCAAGGTGGTGGAATTTTCTCCAACCCGTATATCCTACGATTTTTATGGGCGGAACTTTACAATCAAGACCGGATACGTCCTTGCCCTAAGCGCGCTCGTCGGCATCGTGGGCGGGGTCTACGGCATAGGCGGAGGGTCAATCATGGCCCCATTCTTCATAAGTTTTCTTGGTCTTCCCGTGTACACAGTTGCGGGTGCAGCCCTCATGGGGACCTTTGTCACATCGGTTGCCGGGGTGATTTTCTACCAGGCCATAGCCCCCTTCTATCCCAACATGGCTGTGGCCCCGGACTGGTTGCTGGGATTTCTCTTTGGCATTGGCGGCACCTTCGGGATGTATCTGGGTGCAAGGGTGCAGAAGCACATGCCGGCAAAGGCCATAAAGGCGATTCTTTGCGCCTGCATCTTCTTTGTGGCAGGCAAGTATATATGGAATTTTTTTAGGTAATTCAGCACTTTCAAATAGAAGGAGGCAGAGCCATGAAGGTTGAAATCTTGGGGCCGGGTTGCCCCCGGTGTGAGAATCTCTTGGAAAATGCCCAAAAGGCAGTTGAGGAGCTTGGGCTCGATGCAGAGGTGGTCAAGGTTACAGAGATGGGAAAGATAATGGCCTATGGAGTCATGTCACCACCAGCCGTTGTGGTGGATGGCAAGGTGAAGGGTACTGGCAGACTGTTTTCAGTAGAAGAGATTAAGAGGTTTCTCAAGGAGTAAATGGCAAAGGAAAGTATGATTTTGAAAACCCGTAGAGTCTTAAAACCAGAAGTTTTTCTGTTCGTGTTTCTGGCCGCATTCTGGGCGGTCTGTGGGGTGGCCGCCGCTGGTGGCCAGACGCCAGTACCGAAACAGGCTGCTTCTCTTAGCCTCACACTTCCCCAGGCAATATCCATGGCCCTTAGGGAAAGCCCCCTCTTGGCATCGAGCCAAGATGACGTTACAGCCTCTAGGCACAGGGCCAGGGCTGCCAAAGGGGCACTTTATCCAAGGGTGGATGCCTATTCATCTTACAGGCGCCTTAGTGATCCGGCAGCAGTTGTTCCAATAAAGAGTTTTGGAGGAACGCCACCAACCTTTAGCCGCGATCAGTACAGCGCTGGACTTACACTGAAGGTGCCAATCTATCAGGGTGGAAGGCTTCGTACAGGAGTGGACATTGCCAAGGTTGCAAAGACAATGGCAAAGGAGCGGTTTCGCCTTACCAAGCAGGAGCTCATCTATAACGTTACCAATGTCTTCAATCAGATACTCTTTCTGGATGATTTGATAAAGGCCCAGGAAGATACCCTTGATGCCCTCAAAAAATTAAGGGCAGATTCCAAAAGAAGGCTAGACGTTGGAAGGCTTGCACCAGTCGACCTTCTTCGCATAGATACCCAGGTTGCCGAACAGGAGTA
>JAADCZ010000137.1 GCA_013154175.1 Thermodesulfobacteriota bacterium | reverse complement strand
CTTGGTGAATAGACCTCTTTAAATCATCCACGTTGTAATATGTCTTTGCCTGCCACTCGTCGCCATTCTTGACGAGCTGTACATAGGTCATTGGGGCACCGTCTTGGTTCAGGTCAAGCCCCATGAGCTGGGCCGTTGGCATGACATTGAAAAAGGATGGAAGATAATCATGGAGCACTAGGCCAACTTCCTCCTGGCTCAGGACTCCAGATTGCAGATCTGCCACTACCTTGGATATGTCAACCTGGCCGGTGGTTGGATCTATATAGGTTTGATTTCCGGCTGCAGCCAGCTTTTCTCCATACTGCCTAGCCTTCCATGCGAGCCCCACCTTTCCAATGTAGGGTATGCCTTCGCCCTCGATGAGTGGAGCGCGCACGTAGTCCCTGGTTGATGCATTGGGATTGTCCCAATCTGTATAGAATTTGCCAGGTTCATAGGCCCTAAGCGGTACTGGCACTGGCAACAACTGACCCGATTCGTTCTTTATCTTGTAGGCATAAATGAAGTCATTGAAGAAAAGGGCCATCAGGTCATCTTGACTAGCATCCTCGGAGAGCACTCCCTGTTCTTTTAGGAAGGTTTCCAGTGTTGCAAATAGATCGTTCAGGCCCTGGGAAGCCGTTGCGAGACGATTCATTTCATCCTGCGAACCATTTGGGTTGGGGCAGTAAGCCGTCTTGATGGAACCGTTTTCATCCCATATTTTTGCCACGTTCGTTCCATAAATGGCATAGGGCAGGGAAACCCCTTGCTCTTCCAGGGATTTCATTCCGCTTGTCCAGAGCTCCATGAGCTCCCCAACAACCTGCGATGGCAGGTTCTTCAGGTTCATAAGAGGTGTTGGCCTGCTCATGCGTTGAAGATCATTGGTGTAAGATAAGGCCGCTTCATTTTCCAACCCCACCTTCAGTGGCATGCCCAGGGATATCTTTACAGCCTTGCCACTTGCATCCCTTTGGGCAAATATGAGCATTCTTGGTCGAAAGGGTCTAGCCTTTAAACCATCTGCAGTTTTGAGGGTAAAAGGGCTTTCTGGGTCTATGTGACACCCCAGGCAATCCGCCTCCATTACCCCTGATTTTGTCCAATCGTGGCGCTTTGGTGCTCCGATGGCCTGAATAGTTTCTGTGATTGAAAGGTCGCTAAAAAGTGCTTCTGTAATGTCGTTTGAGCTATATGAGTAGAAGTCTCTATCGTATGTGTGGACTGGCATTGCCGCTGGGTCATCGTAGGGTAGAACAGTGCCGTCTTCCTGAACTATCCCCTCTGCAGGGCCGCCTCCCATGTGACATGAGTAGCACACGGCCATCTGGTCGGGTTTTCCCATATCAAAGAAGTAGGGTTTACCCTCTGTAGTAAAGGGGTTGTCCTTTGTGCCTCTTTCCTTCTTAGCCGCCAACTGGCGGTAAGAAGGTGGTCACCATGCACCATACTGGCCTGGGCTTATTACGTAGGCGTATGCATTGGCCAGATATTTATAAAGAGTGTCATCTTTGTGTTCGTCACTCCAGGTATCACTGATTTCTTCACCTCTAGGGCCGGTTCCTTCCCTGAAGTGAAAGGCCCTGGTTATGGCGTCGTAGTCGTGACACCTTCCACAGGTCTGTTTTGGACTGTAGGGAGGGCCTGCCATGTAAACCGAACCATTTGCAGCCACGATGGTATCATTTGGATCTAATTGATCTACGATTGGAAGACCGTTACGTGCGCGCAAGACAGCCATATTGGGTATGCCATTGAACGCTGGACCTGCTATTGCCAAAGCCACGAACAGCTGCGCAAGAGCCGCAGCACCTAAAGTTACCATTAAGTGTTTCCTAGACATGGGATTCTTCTCCACCTCGATACTGACTTGAATCCATTTGACATGAATTTGTCTAATTAATCTTTTGTTGATGTATAAAGTTTTTCGTTTCGATTTATATGGTTTTCTTTAGAAGATTAAGATCTTGATCAAGAAGAACCATTTCCTTCTCTTTTTCATCAGATATCACCTCCTTTCTCTTTTTTGGAAAATTAGTTCCCGCATGAACGATTGTTTGCGGTATTATAAGTACCACATTGTGGTATCTATTTGACTACCACAATGTGGTACAAAAGTAAAGGGTTAGTTTTGGAGTGTTTATTGGTGTAGAGACAAATATGTCTCAATTGGCTATTTTGTTCTGAATTGTTTGACGATTAAAATTTTTTTATGGAATTGTAGCTTGCACTAATCTTTAGGAGGGTTGGTGTATGGATGGTATTGGTTGTAAACAATTGAGACTTATAAAGAAGTCCCTAGGATCTATTTAGTTGGTGGATTTAGATACGATAGTGCTATTAAATTTTTTTATGTGAGTGCAGTTTTCTTGTGTTTGTCAACTAGGTTGAGTAATGGTTTCTTGGTTGGTTAACAGTTTCTGATTGGTATTTGTAGGGTGGTATAGTTTTTGATTCAAGAGATGTTTTGTAAGAAGATATTAAGCTTAAACAAAAAACATAAACTAAAATTGAATTATAGTGGTGCTTGAATCATTTTCTCAAAGAGAGACCCAATTTCTTCTTGTTGAAATCAGTTTGTTTTTAGTTTTAAGAAAAATAGACTTTTCTATGGCTTTATGAAATTAATGTGTACTTTATTTAGGTGGTGCATTGTTTCTTATTTGGTGCCATAGCCCTTCCATGAAAGGGCTGTAGAGACTATGCCTATTCTCTTTTTTACCAGACGGTAAAGGGCATAGTTCCATGTAGCAGTGGTAAGCGCTGTGGCAAAGGCTGCGCCGTTTATGCCGTAGAAGGGTATCAAGATGAGGTTTGTCAGGAAGTTGAGCCCTGCGGTGGCAAAGAGGGTGCGAGTTACGTCCTTTTCATGGCCTGTCATGTTTAATAGATAGCCCACAGAGCCCATGGCTGCGTTTATGAGCTGGCCAACTGCCAGGATAGCCAGTGGGGCATGGCTCTGGATAAACTGCGGGCCAAAGAGTAAAAGAATTATCTTTTTCCCTGCAAAAATTAGTGTCAGGGAAACCGGCAAGGCCACAAGCAGGATCACCCTTGCACTGGCAGTTACGAGTCTCTGGAGTTTTTCCATGTCCCCCTTGGCGTAAAGTCTGGCAAACTGTGGTGCGATGATGGCGTTGGCTGACATCAGTCCAAAGGCCACAAGAGATGCCCCTTGCGCTGCCACACGATACAGACCAACCTCTGCAGGGGAGCGAAACATACCCAGAAGTAATATGTCTGCCTGGGTGTTCAACAGACCGGCACCGTCCATAAGTGCAAAGGCAAAGGCACTGGCTAGCCACTTCTTCGTCTCGTATCTGGGAGTTGCGTGCAATACCTCTGGTGGCAACTGTCGCAGCAATATTGTCCAAATAGCCACCAAGACAATCAATGCACCGGCAAGCTGGGCTGCCATTGCATTGTAGGGCATGCGGTAAGAAGGGTAGAGCATAAAGAGCCAGACCATGAATGCGAAGGCAAGGGCAGGTCGCATTAGGGAGTCCATCATCATGGCCTTTACAACCTGTTGCAGTCCAGTCAAAGTGGCAGATGCAGTTCTTGTTAGGGCAAATACTGGCAAGAGGGCCAGGGCAAAGACAAAGGTCTTTAGGCTTACAGGTGGCAACGTTGACTTCAGATACCAAAGGACGGCAGAGGCAATGGACAAGACAGTGGCAGTGGCAACGAGGTTTAGTTGAACTGCCCGGGTGATGAGCCCCCGGAGTTTGTCCCACTTTTGAGAGACTTCCAGGGCTGCCACCTCCCGCACAAGGAGGTTTGGGAGTCCGGCCTGGGAAAATATCAACAGAAATGACGTTATGGCAAAGGCATAGGCATATACACCGTAGCCTTCTTTGCCAAGAGTCCTGGCAAGGAACATACTAAGGAGCAGGGCCAGGATCTTGGTCAGGCCTTGCATGAAGGCTATGCTGAGCCCTCCAAAGACCATGCGTCTTTTAAAGCTCTTACGATCCCCTGCGAATCTTTTGATGATGGCCAGTATGTTCTTGGTGTTATCCACGTATTCGATTCTCAGAAAAAGAGGAAAGGTTATTTGTCAATAATTTTGACTGCCTGCCAGTAAATGGAAATTATTAAACGTGTGCCAGTTGAAGCTGAGAGATTAAACAGCCGTGACCTTTGTGTCAAATTGAGATTAGACTCATTTGTGGCATCAAGGTTATCTTTTTACATCTGATTAACCCTGCATATCGACTTCCATTCACCATTACCATTGAAGCATGGTCCATATCATATTATTAGTACGCAACTCGGTTATAATGTACAAAAATTAACAGGAGCTATCATCATGACCCCAGAGCGGTCGGAATTTGAACGGCTTTTTTCCAATAACGACATCGTGCCTGTAATGCGGGAAATCCCAGTGGATATGGACACACCGGTCTCACTTTTTAACAAGGTGGCCAATGGCGACTATTGTTTCTTGCTGGAGAGTCTGGAAGGCGGAGAAAGATGGGGCCGGTACAGTTTTATCGGTCTTGATCCGTGGAATGTTGTAAAGGTGCGGGGTACAAAGATAACCCGGCTTGGCCAACAGGGCGAAGAAGAGGTCCTGGAGGTGGAAGACCCAATCTCCTATATCGCTGATCTTTTCAAAGGGGTCAAAATGGCCAACGTCCCAGGCACACCCAGATTTTCTGGCGGTGCTGTAGGCTATCTTGGCTATGACATGGTCAGATTCATTGAACGGCTGCCAGACCACCTCGAGGATACTGCAGGCTTTAATGACGCTGTTTTGATGTTTCCCAAGGTGGTTTTGTGTCTGGACAACCTGAAACAGACCCTGAAAATCATTTATAATGTGGATACCCGGGAGGAAAACGACTGGGAGGCAGCCTACGACAAGGCCCAATCAAGAATTGAAGATATCATCGGCCAGGTTCGGAGGGGCATCGATTATCCCGGCGAGGCAAAGGGTGCTGCCGAGACAAATCTTGAGCCAGAGGTCTCCAGAACAGCCTTCAAGGAGGCTGTTGCCAAGGCCAAGGAATACATCCGCGCAGGCGACATCATCCAGGTGGTGCTATCCCAGCGCTTTTCAGGTTCGACCAAGATTCCTCCCTTTGAACTTTACAGGGCCATAAGGAGGATAAATCCCTCGCCATATCTCTACTATCTCAAGATGGCAGACGAGGTGCTCATTGGTTCCTCACCAGAGATATTGGTACGCCTGACCGATGACCTCATTGAGTTGAGACCCATTGCTGGCACCCGGCCACGGGGGCACACGGAAGAAGAGGACAAGGCCCTTGAGCGGGAGCTCCTTGCCGATCCAAAGGAAAAGGCAGAACACGTCATGCTGGTGGATCTTGGCAGAAACGACGTGGGTAAGGTGGCCGAGATGGGCAGCGTAAAGGTCACAGACTTTATGATAATAGAGCGCTATTCCCACGTGATGCACATAGTCAGCAATGTTGTGGGCCGGCTCAAGAAGGGCCTCGACATGTTTGACGTATTCAGGGCATGTTTCCCAGCAGGCACCGTTTCCGGAGCGCCAAAGATAAGGGCCATGGAGATAATCGAGGAGCTTGAACATGCAAGGCGCGGCCCCTACGCAGGCGCTGTGGGTTACTTTGACTATGCGGGAAATATGGATTTGGCAATTGCCATTCGTACCCTGTGCCAAAAGGGGGACAAGTTATACCTCCAGGCCGGTGCTGGGATTGTGGCAGATTCCGACCCTGAAAAGGAATGGCAAGAGACCATAAACAAGGGTAAGGCCCTAATGAAGGCCATTGAATACGTGAAAGACGGCAGCTAGCCTCTCAACCTTGAACGTGATGCTACAAATTTAAGGATCAACGAGTCATGATAGTCCTCATAGATAACTACGATTCATTTACATACAATCTGGTACAAGTCCTGGGGGAACTCGGGGCAGAACTAAAGGTATTTAGAAACGACGAAATCGACCTCAAGGGAATCGAGGGCCTTAATCCAACGCACCTTTTGATCTCACCTGGGCCATGTACACCCAAGGAGGCAGGAATATCTGTTGAGGCAATCAGACACTTTGCAGGCAAGATTCCCATCCTAGGCGTGTGTCTCGGGCATCAGTCAATTGGATATGCCTTTGGAGGAAACGTCGTTAGGGCAGAGCGTCTCATGCATGGCAAGACCTCAATGATCAGGCACGACGGGCGCGGAGTGTTCAGGGGGCTTTCCAACCCCTTTGAGGCAATGCGCTACCATTCCCTTATTGTCGATGAAGAGACCTTGCCAGAGTGTCTCGAGCCCACTGCCTGGTCTGAGAAGGACGAGCTTATGGGAATTCGCCACAGGGAGTTTCTCGTGGAGGGTGTACAGTTTCATCCCGAGTCCATACTCACGCCAGAGGGCGGTAAGCTTTTGAAAAACTTTCTTGAGACAAGGTAGGTTCCCATGTCTGCAGTTACCAATGCACTTAAGAAGGTTGTGGAATTCAAGGATCTGTCAGCCCCTGAGATGGAAGACGTCATGGGGGAGATAATGGAGGGTAGGGCAACCGATGCCCAGATTGGTGCCCTTCTTACTGGTCTTCGGATGAAGGGGGAGGTTGTGGATGAGATCCTCGGGGCAGCGAAGGTCATGAGGAGCAAGGCTCACAAGATCTCGCCACGGCGCAAGGAAGGGGAGCTGCTCCTGGACATTGTGGGAACCGGCGGGGATCAGGCCGGCACCTTCAATGTTTCCACCACAACCGCCTTTGTTGTTGCAGGGGCTGGTCTAAAGGTGGCCAAGCATGGCAACAGGTCCGTTTCGTCCAAGTCTGGCAGTGCTGATCTTCTGGAAGAGCTTGGCGTGAAACTGGATGTCGAGCCAGCAGTCGTGGAAAGGTGTATCGAGGAGATTGGCCTCGGTTTTCTCTTTGCCCCCATGCTTCATCCTGCAATGAAGAATGTTATTGGCCCTAGGCGTCAAATGGGTATCCGCACCATTTTCAACATGCTTGGCCCACTAACGAATCCGGCATCTGCCGAGATAGAGCTCATGGGCATTTATAGCAGAGACCTGTGCAAGACAATGGCCCAGGTCCTGGGGGAACTTGGGGCAAAAAAGGCGTGGGTGGTCCATGGTCATGGGGGAATGGACGAACTTTCCATCTCTGGTCCCACCCATGTTGCCCAGTGGGATGGGGAGTCGGTTGAAGTGTTTGATGTAACCCCCGGAGATTTTGGTCTAAATGAGGCTCCACTGTCTGAAATTGCAGGAGGCGATCCTCAAGAGAACGCCCGTATTACCCGGCAGATCCTGGCAGGAAATCCTGGGCCAAAGAGGGACATGGTCGTCATGAATGCAGCAGCGGCAATATTTCTTGGTGGAAAGGCCAAGGACTTGAAGGAGGCGGCCCAGGTAGCCCAGCAAAGTATCGATTCTGGCAGTGCGCAAAGGGTACTGGAAAGACTGGTTGAGCTTACTAGCAGTGCAGGGGAAGGGGCATGAACATACTGGACAAGATTGTTGAAAGGAAAAGGGAAGAGGTAGATTCCCTGTTGAAGCATGGCATTGAACACCCTGACAGGGACCCGGGGCCCAAGAGGCCATTCAAGAAGGCCCTGATTGAGGCAAGTCCTATTGGTCTTATAGCAGAGGCCAAAAAGGCAAGCCCTTCCAAGGGGCTCCTTTGCCCTGATTTTGACCCTGTTACCTTGGCAAGGCAGTATCAGGAAGGTGGGGCCGATGCCATGTCTGTTCTGACTGACGAGGAATTTTTCCAGGGCAGGCTCGAATATCTCCATGCAGCAAAGGAAAACAGCCATCTGCCAATACTTAGAAAGGACTTTCTGATTCACCACATCCAGGTAGAGGAGGCAGATGTGTGGGGGGCAGATGCCATATTGCTCATTTGCGCCATCCTGGAGTTGTCCCTTCTCGAGGAGCTTTTGCATCATGCCCGGGAGCGCGGCCTCGACTGCCTCGTTGAGGTGCACGACGAGCCAGAGGCGGAAAAGGCCCTCAAGGCAGGGGCTGATCTCATTGGAATCAACAATAGAAACCTCAAGGACTTTAGCGTTGATCTTGCCACCAGTATCAGGGTCAGGGCAGAGATACCAGAATCTGTGCCTGTTGTAAGTGAAAGTGGCATAAGGGATCATGATGACATCAAGAGACTCCTAGAAGGCAACATTCAGGCAGTACTAATTGGAGAGACCCTGGTGAAATCTGAAAACAGGCAAGAAAAAATAAGGGAACTGAAAGGACTTTAGAGGGTTTGAAGGTACGGGTAAAGATCTGCGGAATCACAAATGCGGCTGATGCCAAGGTGGCTGTGGATGCAGGGGCTGACGCCCTTGGGTTCATCTTTGTAAGGAAGAGCCCAAGATTTGTAGAGCCAGAAAAGGCACGGGCCCTAATCTCCTCCATGCCGCCCTTTGTGCAAAGTGTGGGCGTCTTTGTGGATCAGCCCCAGGAAGAGGTGAGAGAGATTGCAGATTATTGCGGCCTGGATCTTCTTCAGTTTCACGGGCAGGAATCCCCTGACTACTGCACATCCTTTGGAAGCCGCTCCATAAAGGCCTTTAGGGTCAAGGATGAGTCGGTTATCCGGGAGATGGAGCCATACCTTGGAAGGGTGAGGGGAGTCTTGCTGGATTCCTGGTCTGCCAAGGCCCATGGCGGAACGGGAAAATGCTTTGACTGGACTATTGCAACTCGTATTGTTAAAATTGCAAATTTTCCAGTTATACTTGCAGGAGGTCTAAGTGCCGCAACCGTTACCGATGCCATCCGGAGGGTGGGGCCCTATGGAGTGGATGTCAGTTCTGGTGTAGAGCTTTCTCCTGGTAAAAAAGATGCAAGACTTGTGAAAGAATTTATAAATAAGGTGCGTAAGGCGTATTCTGACGCTATCCTTTAAATTAGGCCATATTGTAAGGAGTCGACATCAAGGTGAAACAAACAAAATTCGTCAGCCAACCCGATAAGAAGGGGCATTTTGGCATTTTCGGTGGCCGTTTTGTGCCTGAGACCCTGATGCCTGCCATAACTCAGCTCGAAGAGGCCTACAGGCAGGCCAGGCGGGACAGGAAGTTCAAGGAAGAGTTCAACCAGATATTGAAGGATTATGTGGGCAGGCCAACAGCCCTTTACGAGGCAAAGAGGCTTTCAGAGGCCCTTGGTGGAAGGTGCCGGATCTTCCTCAAACGTGAGGATCTGACCCACACGGGTGCCCACAAGATAAACAACACGATAGGCCAGATACTTCTTGCAAAGAAGATGGGCAAGAAGCGTATCATTGCCGAGACCGGAGCAGGCCAACATGGAGTTGCCACGGCGACTGCGGCAGCCCTAATGGGGCTTGAATGTATTGTCTACATGGGAAGAAAGGACACTGTTCGCCAGGCCATGAACGTCTTTCGCATGGAGCTTACAGGGGCCAAGGTGATTCCAGTGGACTCGGGTACCAAAACCCTCAAGGACGCCATAAATGAGGCCATTAGGGACTGGGTCAGCAATGTAGAGACAACCCATTACATAATAGGTTCCGTGGTTGGGCCCCATCCCTACCCAATGATGGTCAGGGATTTTCAAAGTGTCATTGGAAGGGAGGCAAAGGCCCAACTGAAGCGTGCGGGTGCAGGTCTGCCAGATGTGGTCGTGGCATGTGTCGGCGGTGGCAGCAATGCAATGGGCATATTCTACCCCTTTGCCAAGGACGAGGGGGTAAGGCTCGTTGGCATCGAGGCAGCAGGCCACGGGGTAGATACGGAGCATCACTCTGCTACCCTTACATGCGGAGAACCAGGGGTGCTCCACGGTACCATGAGTTATCTCCTCCAGGACAAGTGGGGCCAGATTAAGGGGGCACATTCTGTTGCCCCTGGGCTGGATTACCCTGGGGTGGGCCCAGAGCATTCCATGTTCAAGGATTCGGGCAGGGCAGAGTACTACACCATTGACGATAAGGAGGCCCTAGAGGGCTTCAAGCTCCTTTCCGAGACAGAGGGAATCATCCCCGCTCTTGAAAGTGCACATGCCATTGCGTACCTGAAAAAATTGGTTCCAACCCTGAAGGAGGGGAGCACAGTGTTGGTGAACCTTTCAGGCAGGGGTGATAAGGACGTGGCTACTGTCAGGGAGATATTCAAAGGGGGTGACGTGGATGAATAGGATCGATAAGGCCTTCAAAAATCTTAGAAAAGAGGGTGGTTGTGCACTAATCCCCTTTGTGACTGCTGGAGATCCAAACCCCGATGCAACTGTTGAAGTAGTTGTCGAGATGGCCAAGCAGGGCGCAGACATAATCGAGCTTGGCATGCCATTTTCAGATCCCTTGGCAGACGGGCCAACGATTCAGGCAGCAAGCTTCCGTGCCCTTGAAGGCGGTATGAATCCAGATGTCTACTTCGACGTGGTTAGGCGCATCAGGGAGCAGACAGACATCCCCCTAGTGCTAATGGGTTACTACAACCCAGTTCTGAAGATGGGCCTTGGCACCTTTGCCGAAAGGGCCGTGGAGGCAGGAATAGACGGAACCATTATTCCAGACCTGCCCCTGGAAGAGGCTGATGAATGGCGAAAGGAGGCCAGAAGGGTAGGGTTGGCCAACATACTTCTGGTTGCTCCCAACACTCCAACAAGCCGGGTGAAAAGGATCGTAAAGGCCTCCAGTGGTTTCACCTATTACGTTTCAGTTCTAGGCATCACGGGAGCCCGCACGGAGCTTCCACCAGAGCTTGCCCAGGGGCTAAAGCGGGTAAAGGAGTGTTCCACCAAGCCAGTGGCTGTGGGTTTTGGCATTTCTCGCCCTGAACAGGTGCGAGGGCTTAGGGATGTTGCAGACGGAATCATCGTGGGCAGTGCAATTGTCAAGATGCTCCATGACACCTTTGCCCAAAAGGGGTTGAAGGATGCAGTTGAGAGCGTAGGAAACTTTGTGGGCGAGCTAAAAAAGGCCACCTTGAAAGGGGAAGAAGTGTAATTTGTCCTTCAAAAGAGCCCTAAAGATAGTATTTGATCGGACGCCTGATGACACCATAGATCTTTTTGAGGTATTCCCTGGCCTTAAGAGATTCTTTGAGAGAAGGCGGCTTCATGCCGTATTGCGTACTGTTGGCGATCTGGTCTTTGCTTTCATAATCATTGAAGGGCTCTTTGGTCCCCAGGATCCCAAAAGAAACTGCATACTCTATCTGTCGTGGGGTTTGTGGTGGCCCACAATCGTGCTCACCTGGTTCTTCGTGGGGCGGATGTGGTGTGGATTCTGCCCTTTCCCAGGCGTTGGAAGGCTGGCCCAGGCCATTGGGCTGAAACTTGACCTGCCCATTCCATACTTCCTCCACAGAAATGGCCCTTATCTTTCCGTGATCCTCCTTTGTATCATCCTATGGGTGGAGGAATCCACTGGCATAAAGGAATCCCCCAGGGGAACGGCCCTGCTCATCATGGCCATCTTGATGGGCGCAACCATCATGGCAATGCTTTTCCCCAAACAGGCGTGGTGTAGATATCTTTGCCCAATGGGAAGGCTGATAGGCGTGGGTTCTACCCTGTCAATCCTGGAGTTCAGGCCAGATTTTGAAAAATGCAAGACGTGTCGCACCTTTGCGTGCAAAAGGGGGCTTGGAGACAGAAAGGGCTGCCCTGTCTATTTGGGGGCATTTAATGTCAGAAACAATCTTGATTGCCTCATCTGTGGTCACTGCCTGAGCCTTTGCGAAAAGGATTCACCCCGTCTGAACCTGCGAAGCCCCTTTAAGGAGCTGCTCCTAAACAAGGGTCGATTCATCACGTGTTCCTACATCATTCCCTTCCTCATGGGCTCGCAACTGGTTCGTTTCTATGAGGACAGCCCGTGGCTTCTTGATTGTTTGAAGGATCTTTCCGGTTTTAAAGCCATGCTGGTCTATTCGGAACTATTGGTGGTTGGTTTCTTTTACGTCTATTTCATCATAAGGATAGGGGCACGATTCTTTGGTGTTACAGAGGATGAGCTCTTTGGAAAGTTTTCTCCAATGGTCCCCATACTGGTTCCAATGGCATTTGCCGGTGAGCTGGCGTACAGACTGGATTACGCAGTGGGCCATGCTCCAGATTTTCTGCCAACCATTGGCAGACAGTTCTCCATAGACTCCCTTTTGTCCCTCACCTTTCAGGTGCCACCCCTGACCTTTCCCATTATGAACATCTTCATCATGACCAGCGCAGTGGCTGCCTGCAACTATGTGCTATACAGGCTGGTGAAGGAAGAGTTTGAGGGAATGGTCTCGACAGTAAGGGCCTTTCTGGTATCTTTCCTCATCGTCATTACCGGATTATCCTACGTGGTGTTCATGGTTCATATTTAGGGTGAAAGGAGAAAGTCATGGCTGAAGCGGTTTTTCAGACAGACATAAAGGAACTAAAGTTGATTCATAGGGGAAAGGTCCGTGACCTCTATGAATGTGGCGACAACATTCTCATGGTAGCCACAGACCGGATATCTGCATTTGACGTGGTGTTCAATGAGCCTGTGCCAGACAAAGGCAGGGTCCTGACCCAGATCTCCCTGTTCTGGTTCGACAGGTTGAAGGATATGGTGCCGAACCACCTGGTGGAATGGGACGTGGACAAGTTTCCACCAGAGCTTGCCCCTTACAGGTCTGAGCTGGAGGGCAGGAGCGTTATTGTGAAAAAGGCCAAACCCCTTGCCATCGAATGCATCGTAAGGGGTTATATTACTGGCTCTGGTTGGAAAGAGTACCTCAAGACAGGTGCAGTTTGCGGCATCAAACTTCCCGAGGGCTTGAAGGAGTCAGAAAAACTGCCAGAGCCAATCTTTACCCCCTCCACCAAGGCGGAGATAGGGGAGCACGATGAGAATATAAGCTTTGAAAAGGCGTGTGAGATCGTTGGTGAGGATACTGCCAACCAGGTGAAGGAACTAAGCCTGTCCATCTACAAGGATGCCTCTGAATATGCGTTGTCAAAGGGGATTATAATTGCCGATACCAAGTTTGAATTTGGTTTCATCGATGGAAGGCTTTGTCTCATCGATGAGGTTCTTACCCCTGATTCATCAAGATTCTGGCCACTTGATTCCTACAAGCCCGGAGGCCCCCAGCCAAGTTTCGACAAGCAGTTTGTTCGGGACTATTTGGAGTCCATAGGCTGGGACAAGAAACCCCCAGCACCTCCACTGCCGCCGGATATAATTGAAAAAACAAGAAAACGCTATCTGGAGGCCTATGAAAGAATCACAGGCTCGAAACTGGTGTGATGCCTTCTTCAACTAGCGAAAAGGGCCCAGGGGGACCGTTGTTGTCAAAGAGCAGGGTGACAAGGGTCTTGTGGGCCTTTTTGTTTGTCACACTTTTATGTCTTGGCTGCTCCGATAGTGGCAATGCTTTTAGGGAAAGGGCAGTTTGCAAACATGTTATCGATGGCGATACCATCGTCCTCAAAGATGGCAGAAAGGTTAGATACCTCGAGATAAATGCCCCTGAGGTGGGCCACAAGGATCAAAAGGGAGAGCCCCTGGGAAGGGTGGCAGCCAGGTTCAACAGGCGTCTGGTCGAAGGCAAGGCCATTGATCTTCTCATTTCCAAAAGAAAGCCTTATGACAGATTTGGCAGGGTCCTGGCCCACGTGTTCTTGCCAGATGGCAGGCTCGTTAGTGAGCTCCTTGTAAGGAACGGCTTGGCTCACGTATGCTTTTTCGGGCCGCCGGACAGGTATGCAAAGAGGCTCCTTGCAGCCCAAAAGAGTGCTATAATCTTCAAAAGGGGCATCTGGGGGGTCAAGTTTACCAATCCAGAGCCCTATTACATTGGCAACAAGAGGTCCTTTCGATTTCACAGGCCCTGGTGCCCTCTTGGAAAGAATACGGCACCAAGGAATCGTATCATTTTTTATAAACGGGAAGATGCCTTTATGAGGGGGTTTTGCAGATGCAAAAGATGCCTTCCGTAGTAATCAAAGACGAGATTTTTTTGGAACATGATCCAGGTTTTGGACATCCTGAATCTCCCCAGCGATTGAGATCCATCTACAAGAGAATCCAGGAGCCAGATGTCCGCTCCCTTTACAAGGAGGTGGCACCGCGTTTGGCCACTCGAGATGAGCTGGCCTGGAACCACACACCCGACTACATAGAACGCATTGCCAGGACGGCCGGTGTTTCCCACTATCAGCTCGACCCTGACACTGCTACTTCTGAAAGGTCATGGGAGGCGGCATGTTACGCTGTTGGCGGCGTATTCGAGGCCCTGGATCACGTCTTCGCCAAGGAGGCCAGTGGCGGTTTTGCCCTGGTAAGGCCTCCAGGGCACCATGCCGAAAGGGATCACGCAATGGGGTTTTGTCTCTTCAACAATGCTGCCCTAGGTGCACATTACTGCCTGAGAAAAAAGGGGTGTGAGAGGATCCTCTTGGTGGACTGGGACCTGCATCATGGAAATGGAACCCAGCACAGCTTTTACGATACGGACAAGGTCCTTTATTTTTCAACCCATCAATATCCATACTACCCTGGCACAGGTGGAGCCACAGAATGTGGTGAAGGAAAGGGCGAGGGTTTTACCGTCAACTGCCCCCTTTCCCCTGGTGCTGGCGACCGGGAATATGCATCCATCTACAATCACCTTCTGACCCCCATTACAAGGGAGTACAGCCCAGATGCCATTATCGTTTCCGCTGGTTTTGATATCTATATGGACGACCCCTTGGGAGGCATGCGGGTAGGCATTTACGGCTTTTCATATCTTGCAACGAGGCTCATTGAGCTTGCAAATGAATTGTGTAGTGGCCGTATCGTCTTCTGTCTGGAAGGTGGCTACGACCTGTATGGTCTAAGTGAAGGGACGGCTGCAGTGCTCAGGGTGCTTGGGGATAATCTGAAGAATGATGAGAAAATGGCTATAGAAGAGTTAAAAAATGCCGATATAGAAGTTAAAGGTCTTATAAAGGCCATCGATATTCAAAAGAAGTTCTGGTCGTCACTCAGGTAGGGAAAATTTGCGAAAATTCAAAGGCTCATCTTTGGCCTAGGGCTTTTAGATGGCTTGGCCTTGCCTTACCTGGGTATTGGTTGGCCAGACAGTGCTAGGGTTCACTTTGAGATGGGTAAAACTCGCTTTGTGTATCGTAATGAATGCGAAACTGGTCAGTGGAAGGAAACATTAAAGGAAATCTGTGAAGTTGCTCGAATATGCCTGCATAAATTGGTAGCCACAAATACCCCTCCCTTGCCAAAATATTACGAACGGGAATTTAAGCATGCTGCAGCAGCACACGGAAAGACCAAGGTGCTGGAGCTGGTCGTCAAGGGTCCTGATGCAGACTCGCATGAAGTCAGGGATGTAATCGAAAAGGCAAGTCATGAGGTGAGACAGGTTCAGGATGTCCTTGAGCGCTTTGACAAGGAGGCCAGGCAAGAGCTTGAGCGAATGGAAGCAATTGGCCATAGTGTTGAAGAAGGTGGGGATATTGAATCTGTAGTCGAGGCGGTTCGTCAGTTTAAGGAATATGGTCATGACTTCGTCTGCGATCTGTCTCAGGCCATTCACAGAATAAGCCTACAGCAAAATCTTCTTAACGAGCTTACCGCCAAAATCTACGAGGATCCGTTGACTGGTGTGCTCAATCGCAGGGCATGGGACAGGGATCTGGAAACTTTAAAGAATGAGTTATGCAAGGAAAATTTACATGCCTTCTGTATCATTCTTGCAGATCTCGATAATTTCAAGGAGATAAACGACTCCTATGGGCATCCTGTTGGGGATGCTGTACTCAGGCAATTTGCCACTATATTGAAGAAATACTTTGGGGATTGTGGTTCTGTCTATCGATTTGGCGGGGATGAATTTTCCCTGATTGTCAAGGGGCTAGGTGTCAAAAAGGTATTTTGCAGGGTCAAAAATGTCCAGAAGCGTCTTGCCAACTCGGTCTTTGTGGCCAATGACGGGGCTATCCGCATCACAGTGCGGGCATCTTTTGGAATTGCAGAGGGCTCCTGCCCTGATGAGATACTCAAGGTTATCTCTTTGGCAGACGAGATGCTATACCAGGCCAAAAAGTGTGGCAGGAATTGCATCAAGTGTGTGAAGGGCTAATGGTCGAGTTTTTGTCATAATGCTTTTGGGAAAAATGGGAAGCCGCTGTCTTTGGATGAATGCTCGAGCCTTCCTCGATGTGGACTGCTTGAGGTATCTGGGCATGCATACCCACAGTGACAATTTCTCCACCAGCCTTACCAAGGCGTGCATCCTTGCCAACGCTCACACCAATATCAGTGATGACTCTGTCTAGCTGAGCCCCAGGGCCAATTTGTGTATCGAAAAATAGGATTGAGTCCCTCACGACAGCCCCCTCACTGATATGTACCCCTGGGAAGAGGATGGATCTTTCCACGCGCCCTTCGATGCGTACTCCATGATAGAATCTGCTGTCTGAAACAGTACCCTGGACGGTGGAACCTGCCCCCAAGATTGCCGGCCCCCTGTCTCTGATGGCCTCATGCTCCAGATTGGTGCGCAAACACCATTTGGATAGGTCTATTCTTGGGTGTGCGCCAATTAGATCCATGTTTGCCTTCCAATATTCCTCGATGGTACGGCAATATGCCCAATAGCCATTGAACTTGTAGCCATAAATTTTGTAGGAAGAGACCAGTGAAGGCAGGATGTCTCGTCCAAATTCGTGGGATTCCTTGCCTGCATTTTCTTCCAGCACCTCAACTAGGACCTTGTAGTTGAACAGGTATATGGTCATGGATGCCCAGGTGGATATGGGCTTTTCCGGTTTTTCTGCATAATCGATAAGGCGCCCTCCACGAGGGTCGTCATGGGCAATCTTACCAAGTCCAAACCTTGTGCAGCCTGCCATTGGGACGTTTACGAAGGCAGCGGTCACATCGGCATCCATATCGAGGTGAAACTGGATGAGACTGTTGTAATCCATGTTGTAGACATGGTCCCCAGACAGAATGAGCACATGATCTGGCAGGTGGGAAGCAATAAAGTCAAGGTTTTGATAAACCGCATCGGCCGTGCCCTTATACCAGTCTGATGCGTGCATGGCCTTAAAGGGAGGCAAGATGGTGATGCCCCTGTGGCGACCCACCATGTCCCAGGCGGCTCCTGTACCAATGTGTTCCACCAGGGAACTAGAGCGGTATTGACTGAGGATGCCCACCCTCTGTATGCCCGAACACATCAGGTTACTCAGGGGAAAATCAATGAATCTGTAGAGACTGCCAAAGGGAACCGTGGATTTCGGACGCAAATAGGTCAGGATGCCCAACTCGTCAACCCTGCCTCCAGCCAGTATCATTGCCAAGGTCCTGGTCATATTCGTGCCTCTAGCTTAATCCAGGTGTTTCATAAAAAGTTTCATGAGTCTCGTGGTGTCAAAGTTGGCAGCCAGCTTTTCTGGAAGATTTTTTATGGGAACCTCAGCCCTTGCACTTTCCTTGTGGCCTCCTGCCGGGCCATAGGGGCCAAATACCCTTTCTGCGAGTTTGCCCGCATTCTTTTTGTATCCGTCACATCGGAAGATGACAACGAGCTTTTCACCCGCCTGGCCAGAGACGATCACCCAGCCGATGTCATGGACATGGGTGAGGAAGTCTGCCACTACCACGAGGATGTCCGGGTTTGCAATACGTCCGATGTGCACATAAATCCTGTTTTTCTTTACCTTGAGGTTGGAAAAGGCAGCTTTGAAGTATTTGAGTTCTGCCTTTCTTATGTCAGAACGCTCTATCTTGTTGAGCCAATATTTATTGATGCGCTTGAAAAGATGCTGAAAACAGGCAATGTCCGCTGGCGTGGCCTTCTGGGTGAAGTTGTGGGTGTCCACCTTTATGCCATAGAACATGGCTGTGGC
>JAADCZ010000143.1 GCA_013154175.1 Thermodesulfobacteriota bacterium | reverse complement strand
CTGATAACGAGCAGGGTGTAAGTTAGCACGATCTGAATGTATATCAAGAAAGGGAGTTTTTTACATTGACAGACAAAATCAGCGATGCCAGTGAATTAAAGGCCATCCAGTTGGAAGGTTTGAAATGGACAGTCAACCATGCCTTCAATAACAGCCCTTTTTACAGGAGGCAGTTTGAAAAGGCGGGTGTCCGCCCTGAGGACATCAAGACCTTGGACGATCTTGCCAGACTTCCATTCACCCAGGCAAAACATCTCAGGGAAGATTACCCGTTCCCGCTCCTGAGCGTGCCAGAAGAAGAGGTGGTACGGATTCATTCATCCTCGGGGACAACGGGCAAGAGAAAGATACTTTCCTACACAAAGAAGGACATAGAAGACTGGACAACCTTCTTTGCAAGGGCTTTGAGGATGGCGGGTCTTGGCCCCAAGGACAGGGTTCAAATCGCAGTAGGCTACGGACTTTGGACTGCTGGGGCTGGTTTTCAGGCAGCATGCGAACGTGTCGGGGCAATGGCCATACCAGTTGGCCCTGGAAATCTGGACCTTCAGTGTCAGTTCCTTGTGGATCTCAAACCCACCTGCATTTGCTGTACATCCAGCATGGCGCTTCTTCTTGGTGAAGAGATAAAGAGAAGGGGCCTTAGTGACAAAATCGGCGTAAAGACTGTGATCCAGGGCTCTGAAAGGTGCAGTGATTCCATGAGGCGTGCCATTATGGAACATCTTGGGGCAGAACACATCTATGACATTACAGGTCTCACTGAGCTTTATGGCCCTGGCCCTGGAATAGATTGTCACCTGCACCAGGGCATACACTACTGGGCAGATTATTACATCCTGGAGATCCTCGATCCGGAAACCCTCGAGCCAGTAGAGGAGGGCGAGATAGGGGAGATGGTGGTCACAACCCTCAGAAAGGAGGCAAGCCCGCTCATCCGCTATAGAACCAGGGACCTTACAAGAAAGATATCTGGCCCCTGCCCATGCGGAAGCATCTACCCGCGTCACGATCGGATACTTGGCAGGAGCGACGACATGATAATCGTACGGGGGGTCAATATCTACCCTGGCCAGATAGATGAGATACTCTCCCAGATGGAAGGCATATCTAGCGAATACAACGTCATTTTGGAGCGCAGGGACGCCAAGGACTACATGACGATCAAGGTGGAAAGGGCCACTGATGGAGACCCTGGCCTCGATGAAAAGGTGCGCAGCAATATTCAGGCTCAGATAAAGAGTCGTATCATGGTCTCGGCAAATGTGCAGATAGTGGACTATGGTTCCCTGCCACGATCAGAGCGCAAGTCCAAAAGGATTTTTGACAACAGATAAATCAAAGGAGGATATATCATGACCAGAACCATATGGAATTTCATGTTCTTTTCGCTTCTCGTTGCCCTCGTTTGGGTGGCTGCCAGTGCTGGGAAGGCCAGCGCCCAGACAGTGACCCTGACCTATGCAAACTTTCCGCCAGCATCCACCTTTCCCTGCGTTCAGATGGAGAAGTGGAAGACAGAGGTCGAGCTTAGGTCTGCAGGCCAGGTGACAGTCAAGACATTTCCAGGCTCCACCCTTCTCGGCGCCAAGAACATGATGGACGGAGTCATCGACGGGGTGGCAGACATAGGGGTTGTGGTATTTGCCTATCAGCCAGGGCGTTTCCCGCTTATGGAAGGCGTGGATCTGCCCATTGGATTTACCGGCGCCAAGGTGGCAAACGCTGTTCTCTATGACCTTTATATGAAATACAAACCCAAGAGCCTTTCAAAGGTAAAGGTTATTGCCCTCTTCACTGCCCCTCCAGCCAACATCATGTCCAAAAAACCCATCAAGACCTTGGCTGACCTAAAGGGTTATGAGCTTAGGTGCACCGGAGCAGGTGTTAAGCCTCTGAAACTTCTTGGTGCTGTACCAGTTGCAATGCCCATGTCCGAGACCCCAGAGGCCCTTCAAAAGGGCATCGTAAAGGGTATCTTTTCATCCCTCGATATCTTAAAGGACTTCAACTTTGCAGAGTCCTGCAGGTACGCAACCATCTGTAACATGCAGACCACCTCCTTTGCTGTGGTCATGAACAAGCGCAAGTGGAACAGCCTTCCAGAAAAGGTGAAAAAGATAATTGATGACCTTTCTAGGGAACATTCCCTCTGGACAGGCCAGTATATCGATGAGCATGTTAAGGAGTCTGTGGCCTGGTCAAAGGAGAAATATAACGAACAGGTCATTCACTTAAGTGACTCTGAATACGAACTGTGGCACAAAAAGGTTGAGCCAATAAAGGATGAATGGCTCAAAAAGACTGAAGCCAAGGGGCTTCCTGCAAAGGCATTCCTTGATGACCTTTTTGCCCTAAAGGCCAAGTATGAAAAGGAGTTTGCCCAGGGCAATTAACAAACTGAGAACAGGCATGTCGGCCCCCTCTGGTCTAGTTAGAGGCCCGGAGGGGGCCTGGATATTTTTCATCCCATGAACTTCATCTCGAGAGTCAACAGATTCTGCATGGCCATTGCCGGCGTGGTCCTGATGGCAACAATGGTCATGGCCGTTATGAATATGATTCTAAGGCCCCTTGGCCATCCAATTACCGGCTCCTTTGAACTATTGGGCTTTGGATGCGCCATTGTGACTGCCCTGGGCCTTGGCTACAGCTATGAAAGAAGGGTGCACATTGCAGTGGACATACTCTTTAGAAGGTTTCCAAAGCCCCTTCGCCGTGTGCTCGCCCTTATTGGCCAACTTGTGTGCGGAGCATTCTTCCTGGCCGTTGCCTGGAAGATGATGACACTTGCCATAAACTTCAAGGCCAATGGTGAACTTTCTGAAACCCTGGCCATTCCCTTTTACCCGGTGACAGGGCTTGTGGCACTTGGGGTCTTCCTCCTTAGTCTCAACATCTTTTTGTCTGCATTTTCCAATCTCTTTTCAATAAGATCTGGAGTCAAAAAATAGCAATGGATCCGGTTTTTGTTGGCCTTTCAGGTATAGTCAGCCTTCTTGCAGTCCTTTTTTTCTTTGATATACCAGTGGGTTTTGCAATGGCCCTGGTGGGCTTTGCAGGGTTTTCCCTGGTGGTGAGCCCCCATGCGGCCCTATCCTCTGTGACGTCTGAGATATGGCGCATCTTTTCATCCTATGGCCTTGCTGTTATCCCATTTTTCATCCTCATGGGGAACATCTGTTTCTATGCAGGTGTCAGTAAGCGGATATACAACACGGCCCACGCATGGCTTGGCCACGTGCGGGGCGGGATTGCAATGGCCACCATCATGGCCTGTGCAGGCTTTGCCTCCATATGCGGCTCAAATGCTGCCACTGCTGCCACCATGAGTGCTGTTGCACTGCCGGAGATGGAGCGCCTTGGCTATGACAAGAGGCTTAGTGCCGGGTGTGTGGCAAGTGGGGCAACCCTGGGGGTTGTCATTCCGCCAAGTGTGGTTCTCATAGTGATTGGCCTCTATACTGGAAAATCCATTGCAAGGCTCTTTTTTGCATCCCTACTTCCCGGCCTGATTCTTTCCCTGCTCCTTATGGTGTCTGTCTGGGTAATTTGCAGACTCTACCCGGAAATGGGCCCTGCAGGGCCAAAGGTCTCCCTTGCGGATAGAATAAGAAGCCTTCCTGGCTCCATAGAGATGGTGATCTTATTTCTGCTCGTGATGTCCGGTTTGTATCTGGGCTGGTTCACACCTACAGAGGCAGGTGCGGCAGGCAGCTTTTTTGCCCTGCTCATTGTGTTTTTCACATCCCGCATGTCCATCTCGAGGTTGAGGGCAGCCATTGAAGACAGCGTAAAGACGTCCTGCATGATAATCATGATAGTTGCAGGGGCCGTGATCTTTGGAAAGTTCATGTCGGTAACGAGGCTTCCCTTTGAGGCTGCAAACTTTGTGGCCTCCCTCAATGTGCCAAGCTATGTGATTCTTTGGTGCATGCTGGTGATTTACATAATAGGCGGGGCCATAATGGATGCCCTTGGCCTTCTCATGATAACCATTCCCATTTTCTTTCCGGTTGCAGAAAGGCTGGGCTATGACCCCCTGTGGTTTTCAGTGATAATAACTGTCATAACCACCCTGGGGGCCATAACGCCGCCTGTAGGAATAAACACCTTTGTGGTTGCCGGAAC
>JAADCZ010000076.1 GCA_013154175.1 Thermodesulfobacteriota bacterium | reverse complement strand
CGATGATATTCAGGCTGGGCAAGTGGCAGTAGCATCTGATGCAAAGGTTCCCTATCTGATCACAGTGCCCACTCTTTCACCCCTTGGAGCAGGTTTAATGTTTTTGACTCTTCTTGTGTCGGCTCTCATCCTTTTAAAGAGGCGCAAGATAGCCTAAACTTCTTTTTACGCCTGTATCCTCCCGAATATAACAGCCTTCTGAAGAAAACTGTTTTCTCCTCCACACTTATCTCATCTTTTTTTTATAAAAGTTTTCAGGTTGTTTGCATAGCTGTCGAAAAAATATAGGGGGCCCAACCGTAAACTTATTTATTTGCTTATTGGGAGGTAAGGCAATATGGGATTTAAAAAGGCTGTGCTCGACCGGCTGCTAAGTGTGTCCATCAGTATAAAGATAATTGTGGCAATACTTTTGGTGGTGGCCCTGGCACTGGGTGTATCCACTTATCAGAGTATCCAGATCATAAAGCGTCAGGAGCAGTCGGTAATCAGAAAGGCCAAGGATCAAGGCGGTGTTTTCATTGACAAAATAAAGGATACTGCTGCCCAGTACCTGCAGACCGCCTTTTTGATCTCACAGATGCATTCAGTTCGGACAAGCCTTGCAAACAAGGACAGGTCCGCCCTTGTGGCAAGATTCCCCAAACTCATCAAGGAAGCTGCAGCCGTGGACAGTAAGCGAACCCTGAGGGTTCACTTCCACATTGTGCCTGCAAAGTCATTCCTGCGTACCTGGAAACCCAACAAATATGGTGACGATCTGTCTGGATTCAGACAAACCGTTGTAGATGTTCAAAGGTCCGGCGTCATGATAGCGGGCATCGAGGCTGGTCGGGCTGGCTTGGCCATAAGGGGGGTGGCCCCAGTCAGAGATGATTCTGGAAATATTGTTGGCAGTGTGGAGGCCTTTTGTGACTTGGGAGAGGTAGTCAAGAATTTTTCAGCTGATGAAGGAAACAAGGCCGCACTTTTTCGCATAGAAAGTGTGGATACGTTCAGCGAAGCAAATCATAAGGGCAGGTTTGGAAAACTCAAACTCATCTATACCAACGATGAGCAAATCGCTCAAAATACATTGGACGAAGACTTTTTGAACAAGGCACTTAGAAAGCAGGTTTCAAAAATTGTTGGAACCACTTTGGTGGTTGCCACACCTCTCAAGGATTATAGCCACAAGGCAACGGGAATATATGTAAGTTTCACCGATCTTGCCCAGTTCAAAAAGAGTCAGCTCGCCTCAATAATGCATGCCGGCCTAGTAGCCTTGGCTTCCTTTGTACTGTTGGCATTGGTAGTCATCGTCCTTTTAAGACACGTGATAGTAGGTCCTCTTTCACAGACCCTCGATGTAATCAATGGGGTTTCAGAGGGAGATCTCAGGCGTGAAGTCCCGGTAAGGGCAATGGATGAACTGGGACGACTGGCAAAGGGTGTCAACCAGATGATCCAGAATATAAGGCAACTGGTGGGCGAAATGAAACACCGTGGAAGGGATTTGGAGATGGCCGGGCTCGAATTGCAGGAAACGTCCGTTCAGGCCGCCTCCAGTGCCGCCAAGACCAGCACCCAGGCAGAAGAAATAGCAGCCATGAGCAGTGCCAATGAGGAAAGAATAAAGTCTGTGGCGTCTGCCAATGAAGAGGTCACAGCTACAGTAAAGGAAGTGGCCCAAAGTTCCATGCTTTCAATGAACATGGTTACCGAAGTCGGGCAAAAAATAGACGAGACTTCCCACACCATAAATGAACTTCACCATTATTTCCGCCAGATTGAAGACGTAATGAACTTTATTCGCGCCATAGCCGAACAGACCAATCTCCTTGCCCTCAATGCCACAATAGAGGCGGCAAGGGCGGGGGATGCAGGCAAGGGATTCGCCGTGGTGGCAAATGAGGTGAAACAGCTGGCTAAACAGACCGGTGAGGCAACTGATCGTATCGTCCACACCATCCAGGGGCTTCGGGACATGGTTAACGCCTCTGTTGAATCGGTAAACGATGTCCATGAAATGATCGATCCTGTAAAGGAGATAGCCAGAGACGTCTCCATGGCCATGGAAGAAAACATAAAGGCAGTCAATGAAATCAGCATAAGGGCTCAGGAGGTGGCATCAAGCACCACGGATTCATCCAAACAGATCAATGAGCTCAGGGAGGCCATAAATGTAGTTGCAGAGGCCTCTGAAAAAACGGCTGCCACATCCAAGAAACTGAATGCCTTTGCCAAGGAAATGGAAACACTTATTTCCAAATTCAAAATATAAGGAGTGAGTCCATGAAAAGGGTTTTAATCCTGGAGGACAGCATAATAGTCAGCAAGCTACTAGCAAGCCTCCTCAGAGCCAAGGGTTTCCAGGTCACTGAGTGCGCAAGCGTTTCCCAGGCCAAATCAAACTTGAAGGGCTTGGATCTCGCGATACTCGACTACCGATTGCCCGATGGCACTGGCCTTGAGATAGCAGAGGAGCTCAAAAAAAATCGTCCGGATATCCCGATATTTCTTCTCACAGCCAGAGGCAGCCATGTATCTGAAGATGTGGCCAGCAAGGCCGGCATTAAAAAGTATTTAGAGAAACCCGTGGAACCAGAAACATTGATGGAACATATTGATGAATTTTTAATGCCTGAGGAATAATCAGGAGCCATCTATATGGCCGACATATGTGCAATCGCCCCCAACTGTATTATTGGAGGGGGCGTTATTCTCTTTTTGGTAATATTATGGTGGTATCAAGGGGGCGGACGTCTCGTTTCAATTCTTCGCAAATCCAGGGACAGCTTTCAGAATCTGGTGGACGTCCTTCCCTATGGCATAGCTCTTACCAATCTGGATGGGGAAATCATCTCTGCCAATCGAGCCCTTGCCCATCTGTTGGGGTACGACATCAGACAACTGAAAGGGGCCTCCTTTCCAGAACTAATAAAGCTAGACAGCAGTGATATAATTTCCCGTGCCTCCACCCTCTCTCCAGGAGAAGTTCTCAGACTGCCCACAGTCCTGACCATCAACAGAAATGGCAAGTTGTGTCATTTGAGACCGTGCATCTTCAGGGATAAATCCAAAAAAGATGTACTTTTTTGGCACGTCCAGGATCAAACAAACTATTTGGAACTTGAAAAAAGGTTTGACGAGCTAATAGAGAGTGTACCTGTTGGCCTCTTTTGGGCAGACCTCAATGGAAAGATTGGAGCTACGAACCCTGAGTTTGACAATTTCTTCTGTGGAGACCAAATACCAGCCACTCTTGATGAACTTTTAGGGGAAAATGCCTGGAAAGAGGCGAGTAAATCTTTGATCGTCCACGGCGACATATTCAAAACCAGAATTATAAAGGCGGAGATTGGGCAGAATAGGTACCTGGAACTAGAGATAAAAAAGATAGTGCACGGGGCTTCGCGATACTTCGCCGGAATATTGAAGGATGTAACTGTGGAATACGAGCTTCAGCAAAAACTTCGTGAAGCCTTTAATGAAGCTGACGCTGCCAACAGGGCCAAGAGCCTGTTTCTCTCCCAGATGAGTCACGAATTTCGCACCCCCTTGAACGTCATTCAGGGAATGGCCAATCTCCTGGAAGACAAGGTTACAGAGCCGAACACATTGGAGCTGGTATCGGACCTCAAAAAGGCTGCGGAACATCTAAGCTCCCTTATTGGTGAAATTCTGGATCTGGCAAAGATTGAATCTGGAAAACTCTCCCTTGAACCCAGGCCCTTTGACTTGAAGAAGCTCCTCGTAGACCTGGATGATGTTCTTGGAATTCAGGCTCGTTTGAAGGACCTGGAATTTGAAGTCATCTTTCCAGAAGACCTCCACAGGTTCTATGTCGGCGACCCTGTCAGGATAAAGCAAATAATCTTCAACATTGCAGGAAACGGCATAAAATTTACCAAACGCGGACGCGTCGAGGTGGCGGTATCGGCCCTCGAAGGCCCGGATTCATCCAGGAGAAAGCGTCTCCGATTCAGGATAAGTGATACAGGGCCGGGAATGCCCAAAAACATTCTGCCGCGACTCTTCGAGCCCTTTGTACAGGCAAAGGAGGGCCGCAAGATAGGTGGCACAGGGCTTGGGCTGTTCATTGCCAAGGAACTGATTGAAATGATGGACGGCAACATCCGGGTTGAAAGCACGGAAGGCAAAGGTTCCGTTTTCACTGTGGAACTCGAGCTCGAAGTTTCTGAGGCTCCAGTTTCATCACACACCTCATATCAGGAACCTTGTCATCTTGACCCTGGATTGGCCCTGGTTGCCGATGACGTGCCCATGAATCGCAAGGTACTGCGCATGTATCTGGAGAAGCACGGATGGCAGGTCAAGGAGGCCACCAATGGCAAGGAGGCCCTGGACATCCTTGAAAAATCCCCTGAAAAATTTCACGTCGTGCTCATGGACATTTCCATGCCTGAAATGGACGGCATCACAGCCACAAAGGCCCTCAGGCAAAACAAAGAGTGGGCAGACCTTCCTGTAATCGCCGTTACTGCCCATGCAATGGCAGAAGACAGAAAAAAGTTTCTGGAAGCGGGAATGGACGGGTATGTGCCCAAACCCGTCAAGCCTGAAATCCTGTGGCAAGAAATAGAACGCCTAGTGTTAAAAAAATCTCGAAGAGACCAGGCCGAATTCCAGGAAACCCCGGAGACCAACAGGCCCCATCAGACAAAGAAACATCTGGAAGGATCCCAAAATGAAAACGAATTGGAAACTGGCCCTACGCCTCCAATCGACTATCCAGCCCTGGTCAAGACGTGCCAAGGCATGGAAGAACTTGCAAAGGAACTATTAAGTGCTACTCTTGAAGAGTCCCCCAAATGGCTGGAACAGGCCAAAAGGGCAGTGGCATCATGTGATGCCCAGGAAATCCGGAAAATCTGTCATCTTATCCGCGGCAGTGCCGCCACTGTCCAGGCTGGACCGCTACATGAGGCAGCAGCCAGACTTGGCAAGGCTGCCAGAGAAGAAAGATCTGAAGATTATGACAAACTCTTAAGTGCCTTGACAGAGGCGACCACCGATTTGAACAGATGGATTGAAGAGGAACTTAGTGGTATGAACGGAATTGATGGCTCGGAAAAGGTTGTTGAAAATGCCAGCAAGACCGAAAGTGCACTTTTGGTTTGATCCTTTTCGAAACAAAGAAATTTCATGAAACCTGTCCAGAAATCTTGTGAATAAAGAATCTAATTGCAAATGGAACCATTAGGAATGCCAGCCTGTTTATTTTTTATTTATTTTTTGGTAAAAAATTAACTTGCATCTATTTGTGTATCGGCATAAAAATAGGGAGGGATTTCACAAGTATCCTAAAAATAGGGAATAGAGGAGGTAGAAAGAATGAAGAAAACCGCAACATTTGTCCTGATGTTCATGTTCGTAGCAGCAACGGCCTTTGCCGGGGCTCACTGGGGCTATACAGGCCATGAAGGCCCAATGTTTTGGGGCAGCCTTGATCCAGCCTATGAAATGTGCGCCAAGGGAAAGAACCAGGCACCCATCGATCTGAAGGGTTTTATAGAGGCAGAGCTTCCTGCAATTCCATATGTTGACAATGGAAGCTGGTCCAACATCGTAAACAATGGCCATTCAATCCAGGTCAATACTGCTGAAGGCAGCACCATCACCATCGATGGCATCACCTTCAAACTTCTGCAGTTCCATTTCCATTCACCAAGTGAGAACCTCATTGAAGGAAAGTCCTTCCCAATGGAGGCACACTTTGTTCATGCAGACGACAAGGGCAACCTGGCAGTTGTAGCCCTTATGTTCGAGCTCGGCCCCAAGAACGAGATCATCGAGAAGCTGTGGGCCAAGATGCCTGAGAACGCTGGTGGAAAGGCAAACCTCGAGCCTGCCTTCAAACCCTATCAGCTTCTTCCTGCAAACAAGGATTACTACAGGTTCAACGGCTCCTTGACCACTCCTCCTTGTACAGAGGGTGTAAGGTGGATCGTGCTCAAGAGCTATGCAACCGTTTCAAAGGATCAGGTTGAGAAGTTCACCCATGTAATGCATCATCCAAACAACCGTCCCGTGCAGCCTATTAATGCTAGACCTATCCTGAAATAGGTATCCTGCTTGAATAACCGGGAGGGCCTGGCCCTCCCGGCCTTTATCCCTCCCTAATCACTTATATTTGCAACCTTCAGAAAACCCTTACAGACTCTCAAAACTCCATTTTCAAATCCTGAATCTTGCCCGAACCTTCAAGGGGCTGATTCTGCCATGCTCATCAACCAACCCTGTGGACCTGCCAGTTTTCATCGACCCAGAGGAGCACCGTGGGGACCGAATCGAAATGTTGCCTCAGGAGCGCCCTTGACTCTTCGAGCTGTTTGAGCTGCTCCTCTTTATTGGCAGGATTTCCTGCACAGTCATAGTGCCCAACCAGGGCCAAACCCTTGGAATTGTGTACGTTCAGAGAGATCCTGACCTTGTCCAGCATGGATTCTATCTTGCCGCCATCTGCCTGAATAGACAGAAGGCGAATGGGGCCAGGCTCTGTTATCGAATCTACATACTCGACGCCATAATTCTCCATTATGTAATTGATGACTGGAAGCTGCACGCGACCATCCATGCAGTTGATTACTGTAAAAAAAGACATGCTTATACCCCTTTATCTTGTCTCAACCAATCCTTGCAGAAAAGAGAGCCACTCATCCATTCCTTCGCCACTGACTGCAGACAAGGTTATCGTATCGAGATTTGGATTTATGGCCTTGGCACTGCTAATTGCTTCATCCACAGAAAAGTCAAAATAGGGAAGCAAATCAATTTTGGTAATGATGAATAGATCCGCCCTCATAAAGGCTGTTGGATACTTGGAGGGCTTATCGGAGCCTTCAGGTACGGAAACCATCACCACCCTCTTATGTTCCCCCAAATCAAAAGCTGCAGGGCATACAAGATTTCCAACATTTTCTATGAAAATCACGTCTGCACCGTGCTTGTTCATTTCCCCTTCAAGGAGGTGAATGCCCTTATGAACTAGTCTGGCGTCAAGGTGACACGCACCTCCTGTGGTAATTTGCACTGCCGGTATGCCCTTCGCCCTTATTCTTTCAGCATCCCGCTGGGTCTCGATGTCCCCTTCTATGACTGCGAAATCGAGCTGACCATCTGCCAGCTCTGCGGTCTTTTCAAGGAGTGTCGTCTTGCCAGCCCCTGGGCTGCTTATCAGGTTGATGGCAACCACACCCATCTTATCGAAATGTTTGCGATTTTCCTGGGCAGTAAGGTTATTGGCCTCAAGTAGTTTCCTGTTAACCTCGACAACCTTGCCGTCACTACTTCCTTGAGTCTGACAGCCACACGTTTCACACATGGTTCACTCCAGTTCAATTTGCTTGAGCAGAATTTCATCCCCGCCTACGGGATAAAGCTCCCCCTTGTTACATTTAGGGCACCTGCCCCTTTGGAAAAAATCCCTTGCCGAAAGGGGAGATTCTTCAAACCCTTCCACTGATTCTTGGGTTGTTGCACCACAGTGAGTGCATCGATAGATGGCCGGGGGCGTTTCAATATGAAGGCTCGCCCCTTCCAAGAGAACGCTTTCCCCCTTTAGGGCCTCAAAGGCAAAGTCAAAGGAATCCAAGACAACGCCTGCAAAGGGGCCAATCTCCACGGAAACCCTAGTCACCCTCTTGGCATTGTGTTCCTTTGCCACTGCCATTACCTGGCCCAAAAGTTCCTGCACAAGGGAAAGCTCATGCATTTTAGATCTGAAACCCCTGGGACCTTAGATCTTCTACTATGTTTTCAGCCACCTCTGGAACCCTGGATGCCAAGGTCTTTGACAACTCCAGGCCAGGCTCCAGCTTCTCGGGCACAACGAGACAAAATTCCACTTGTTGTGGGATGTTGCCCCTCAATTTGCAAATCTCTAGTATTTCCAAGACCCCTATTTGATGGGGGCTCATGCTAGACTGAATGGAACAGGCCATCATGTCTCCATGCCTCAGGGAAAGAACCGTCCCTGGGGCCTCGTCTTCCACCTGCACAACATCCACGATAATTACCCGATCTGCATCCTCAAAAAACGGCGCCATGTAAATCCCTGCTGTACCGCAATCGACAAGTCTAACGAAATCCGGGAAAATATAATTTTCCTCCAGATAGTGGATGACATGGACCCCAAAGCCTTCGTCACACATGAGCATATTGCCTATGCCAATTATTGAGATTGTGTCCATACCCCCTCTTTCACTAGCAAATTCTTGGAAGGGGTTCGCCGGAAAGGATGGGAACTATCCTCGAACCCCCAACTCTGGTTACAAGTTTTACCCGCGGCCCGCCCTTTGCCTCCTTTACCTCACCAATTATCCTGGCAGCCCTTCCCACCGAGGTGCCACGCATGGCCTCAAGCACCCTGGAGGCCCCTTCTGGACTCACCACAGCCACACACTTTCCTTCATTGGCCAGATAGAGGGGATCAAGCCCCAAAAGCTCACAAACCATGCCCACATCCGGATCCACAGGGATTTCACCCTCGTCTATCTCTATTTCCACCCCAGAGGCGAGGGCTATCTCATTGAGGACGGTTGCAACCCCGCCTCGGGTTGCATCCCGAAAAAGCCGTATGGCATCTGGCTCGACAGCACTCAGGGCCTGGTGCACCAAATCCGCCAGTGGCGCAGAATCACTCTTTATTTCTGCATGAAAGGGCAAACCAGAGCGGGCAAGGAGTATTGCTGCTCCATGATCCCCAATGGAACCCGAGACAATGACCACATCCCCTGGTCTGGCCCTTTGAATGCCAAGGTCGATTCTCTCTGGAACAACGCCTATGCCCGAAGTATTTATGAAAATCTTGTCTGCCTGGCCCTTTCCCACCACCTTGGTATCTGCAGCCGCTATCAGCACCCCCGCAACCTTTGCAGCCTGCCCAATGGATGCTGCCACTCTTTTAAGGGTCTCCAGCTCCAGACCTTCCTCGATTATGAGCCCAAGGCTCAAATACCTGGGCTTTGCGCCCTGCATTGCCAAATCATTGACAGTACCGTGAACCGACAGGGAACCAATGTCACCCCCAGGGAAGAAAATTGGATCAATGACAAAGGAGTCCGTGGTAAAGGCCACCTTGCCCTGGGGCAGATCCAAGATGGCACTGTCTTCCATGCGGGAGAGCACTGGATTGTCCAGGTGTTCCAGAAAGACATCCTCTATGAGCTGCCTCGTGGCAAGACCTCCACTGCCATGATCAAGTAGAATTTTATCATTCATGACCGGCATACCTGTAATAGGCAGAGCATGTTCCTTCACTGGACACCATGCACGGCCCTATTGGACTGGTGGGTGTACATTTTTTGGCGAACATCGGGCACTGGGGCGGGAGGGCCTTGGCCCTTATAATCTCACCGCAAATGCAACCTCTATGCTCCTTGACCTCTGGGGTTTTGATATCGAAACGCCTTTCAGCATCAAACATGGAAAACTCATCCCTTATTCCTAGCCCGCTTTTGTCAATGGTTCCAAGGCCTCTCCACCTAGCAGGCCTCGTTTCAAAGACCTGTTCCATTATTGCCAGGGCCCTTCTGTTACCCTGGTCTGAAACCGCTCTCGTATAGGCGTTTTCAACAATGGCCTTACCATCCCTTATCTGTCTGAGGATAAGCAAGATTCCAGCCAATATATCCAGTGGCTCGAACCCGGCCACCACGCATGGAAGCCCGAATCTTTCACAAATGGGCTCATAGGCCTTTGTTCCTATTATGCTGCTGACATGCCCTGGGCACAGAAGCCCGTGCACTGACAAACCCTCGTCCTGAAAAAGGGCATGCAGGGCCGGGGGCATTACCTTGTGGGATGAATAGACTGAAAAATTGCTCAACTTCAGGTTATGGGCCTGAAGGATGGTGGCTGCAACTGTGGGTGCTGTTGTCTCAAAGCCTATTCCCAGGAATATGACATGCTCGCCCTTTTGGCTCTGGGCGAGTTTCAGGGCGTCTGCAGGGGAATAGACCACCTGGACCTTGGCCCCTCTTGCCCTTGCGTCTGCCAGACTGCCATTTGAGCCTGGAACCCTGAGAAGGTCGCCAAAGGTTGCAACTATCACATCGTCCATGTCTGCCAGACAAATCATGCGGTCGATATCCTGCTGACTCGTAACACAAACAGGGCAGCCTGGGCCAGAAACCAGGTTGATTTCCTTGGGCAAGAGGGCACGCAGACCATGACGAAATATGGACATGGTGTGGGTTCCACACACCTCCATTATGGACACAGGGCCATTTACCAACTCCGTGATTCTATTGACAATGGCCTCGACTCCCGACCTTCCCCTGAGAAATTGGTCCAATTCAGCCATTTTCTGCCATATCTGCCAAAAGGCCCAGACTCTTCATTGCCTCCTCCTCAGTAAGAGTATGGATGGCAAAACCCGCATGAACGATTACGTAATCTCCAGGGGTGGGAAACCTGTCCACAATATCGAGACGCACTGTGGCACGGGTTCCCTGTGCCTCAACCACGGCCACTGGCGGGCTCAGGAAATCATCCTGATCCCCCTCTATCTCCAGAACCTTCATTGGAACTGCTAAGCACATAATGCCCTCTCCATATAATCAACTCTTGCAACATCGTTGCCGCAATCTTTCACTTTGACAAAAGATTTGCCGCAACAAAGGCCTGACCCAGACATAAACCTCCATCATTGGCAGGAACCTTCTGATTTTTATAACACCTGAGGCCATTTCTCAAAAAGTAATCCATGAATCCCCTTAGAAGAATCCGGTTTTGGGCACAGCCACCGCTTATAACAACGTCCGATATGTTTGTATCCCTGCTGATGGCATGAACGAGCCTCGATAACCCAGCCACCAAAAAGGCATGGAAAAGAAGGGCTGTCTCTCCTTGGGACTCTCTGGCTATTGGGGCTGAAAGCTCAAAAAAGGGCTGCCAGTCAAGCTCCAGCAACCCGCCACTTTTACGCAAAATCCCCTTGTGACCTAGAAAATATTCAAACTCTTCCGTGCCTGTGACGACGTGACTGCCAAGGGATTTAGATGCAAGGGATTCAAGTTCCAGGGCTGCCTGGGCCTCATAGGTATTTTCCATACAAAGGCCACAAAGGGCAGCCACAGCGTCAAAAAGTCGCCCGCAGCTCGAGGTTACCGGGCAATTTACCCGTTTTTCAACCATCTGGGCCACAAAGGCCCTTTTGGCACCGTCAACTTCCGGAAGGTAGCTGTCACATTTGTCCTTACCAAATACCGCTGAAATAATGGACAAGAGGGAGCGCCAGGGGCTCCTTGCACTGGCATCGCCTCCTGGCAGGAGAAAGGGGCGAATCCTGCCAACCCTCTTGAAGTCCCCTGAAGTACAAATAAGGATTTCCCCGCCCCAAATCGTTCCGTCTGTGCCAAGGCCGGTTCCATCGAGACAAAGGGCCAGAAGGGGGCCCTTGAGCCTGTGTTCGGCCATGACAGAGGCGGCATGGGCAAAATGGTGCTGCACCCTGATGGTCCTCACACCCCGCGTCTGGGCGTATTGGGTCCCAAGATAATCTGGATGAAGGTCACAGGCGCAACACCCAATGTCCAGTTCAAGAAGAGATGCAAGGTGGTCTATGTTTCGTCTGTAAAAGTCAAAGGTCTGTGCGGACACAAGATTTCCTATGTGCTGACTAAGATAGGCAGACCCGTTTCTTGTTAGACAAAATGTGTTTTTGAGCTCTCCACCTGTTGCAAGAATCCCTGAAACATCGCAACCAAGATCCACCGGGGCTGGCACATAGCCCCTTGAACGCCTGATAAAAAGGGGGCCAACCTCGCTCTGCCTCAACACAGAATCGTCCACCCCGGTGTAGATGTCCCTGTTATGAAGCAAAAACCCGTGGACAAAGGCGCCAAGGCGCGCTACAGCCTCGTCGTTCTGGGTGCAAAGGGGCTCATCCTTGGGGTTGCCACTAGTCATCACAAGGGCGTCTGGGCAACCTTCCTGGTCAAATAAAAGGTGATGAAGCGGGGTGTAGGGCAGCATGATGCCAATATCTGAAATGTTTGGGGCAACCTCCTCTGCTATCTGCGCCCCCTTTCTCCTGGGCACTATCACTATTGGGGCCTGGGGGGAAAGAAGCAGCTTTTCAGTGGCCTCATCCACCACTCCAATGGACTTTGCAGTGCCAATGTCCCTCACCATCAAGGCCAGGGGCTTGAAGGGCCGCGACTTTCGCTGCCTCAGTGTAGAAATGGCCCTTGCTGAATAGGCACTACAGGCCAGATGAAAGCCTCCCAACCCCTTTATGGCAACTATCTTGTGGTTTCCCAGATACCTTGCCACTTCCTTAAGGGGAGACACCACTGACCTGCTGGTGCCAGAGACATCCCTGAAGGAAAGACTTGGGCCGCATTCAGGGCAGGCGTTTGGCTGTGCATGAAAGCGTCTGTTTGCCGGGTCGTTGTATTCATCAAGACACTTCTTGCACATCTTGAAGACCTTCATCGAGGTGGCAGACCTGTCATAGGGGATGGACTCTACTATGGTGAAACGGGGGCCACAGTTTGTGCAGTTGGTAAAAGGGTAGCCAAAGCGCCTGTCCTTCGGATCGAAAATCTCCCTTTGGCACTGGCTGCATGTGGCTATATCTGGCGAAATCCCAGTGGATGCGTGCCCCTTTTTTGAACTTTCCCGTATAGTGAAACCCTCAAACTGAATACAGGGCCTTTGCACCACCTTCAAACCCTTTATTTGCGCAAGGGGCGGGGCATCTGAGCCAAGTCTTTTTATAAAGTCTTCCAAAACCTCCTCCTGGCCCTGGGCCCTGATCACCACGCCATCTTCTGTGTTGGCCACCTCCCCCTGGAGACTTAACTCCCTTGCAAGACGATATACAAAGGGGCGAAACCCCACCCCCTGAACTATGCCTGTCACCGTTATTTCAACGCAGCCTAACTTGCCCATTTAATCCCTTTCCATTTTGGTCTGCCGCTGTCTTTGCGGGGCATCTTTATGAACCACCTGCTTCAAGGGGCAGACCTTCTCATTGGAGCCCTCATGGATTTCAGGCCAAATGGCTTCAATTGCCTTTGAGATAGTTGGAAAGATGTTGGCAGGCCCTATTTTTGAATATAGGGAGGACCTCTCCAGCACTTCGAGCACCTGTTCCTTGATTCCAGAAAAATAGACCTTGTATCCGGCAGATCTCAGCCGGTCCACAAGGAGACCAAGGGCCTCTTCCCCAGAGGCATCGATTATGTTGATGCCATTACACTTAAAGATTATGGCCTTGAGCTCCTTCATCTGGCGCACTATGCGTAGGACCTCGTCCTCCAGATAACCAATGTTGGCAAAGAAGAAGGGGCCATCGAACCTGATTATGGCTAGATGCCTGCACCGCTCCAGGCCAAATTTGTCTGCATTCCTGAAGTGTCCATCGTGCCACAGGGAAAGTATGGCAATGGAAGGGCGCATCAGCCTGTAAAAGAATATCCCCAAACTCAAGATAACGCCAATCATTACCCCCTTGTCCAGATGGGGGGCAAAGGCAAGGGTGGTCATAAAGGTTATACAGCAGATTATGCCATCGGAGACCGATACCTTGAATATGTGTTTCACCCCCTGGACATTGATGAGCCCCAACACCGCCATCATGATGACTGCAGCCAACACACTCTGGGGAAGATAGTAGAGGAGTGGGGTCAGAAATAGCATGACAAGCACAACCACCAGAGAGGCAAACACAGAAGACAGGCCGGTTCTGGCTCCACTCTGGAAATTTACAGCAGACCTTGAAAAGGAACCTGAAACTGCATAGCCCTGAAAAAATGACCCTGTAATGTTGGCAAGTCCCTGCCCTATCAGCTCCTGGCTTGGATTTATGCGTTGCCCAGACTTGGCAGCCATAATCTTGGCAATGGAAATGGCCTCCATAAATCCCACCAGGGATATGATAAATGCTGGGAACAGAAGCCGTTTTGCCATGTCTGCATCCCAGTAAGGCATGGAAAATGAGGGCAGCCCCCTGGGTACGTGGCCCAGTATGCTGCCACCGCCAGAAAGGACCAGTCTGGACTCGTCCAGTTTTTTATTACCGGCAACAATCCGCCATACATGCCAATCGGTGTCGGCATCATACGGCACGTGATAACGTTCATAGTAGCGCACAGAGCCGTCCTGTTCCCTCACCTCCACAAATTCATATTCCATGAGCCTTGCACGCAGGTTTACAAGTTTTTGCTTTGCATCGGCAATGAATTCGTCAATCACCCCTGCCATGAGATGGAGAGCCAGGACTTCCTTTGGATCTATCTGGGTGTTGAACGTCACCTGCGCCCCTGAACCTTCCCCTTGATTTTTGGGGTTCAACAGGGCATCAGGGGTAAGGAGCCTGCCAGGATGACACCTGCTGCAGGGACGCTTCTGGTTTTTAAGTTTCTGAATCTCTGGTTTGAGGAGGGTGCGGGTGCGGTTAAAGGCCTCCAGGGTGGCAAGCTGCCTGTTAAATTCGTCTATGAGCCTTGGGAGCTCCTTGCACTCTATCTGATTTATGGACACGTACTTATTGTGGCCGTAGCCACATAGGTATGAAATGAAGGTGGTTATCGCCACGGCAATCAACACATAGGGCAGGCGCGGATTGAGCCACTTCAAAAATATCATGCCTGCCAGGGCACCAGCGCCCAGGGCGATTGTGGGCCAATAAACGTAATCGAGTGCCTGCTGAATCACCCTCCATACCGTTTCAAAGTGATGGGGGGCCTTTTCCACGGGCACTCCCAGAAATTTCCCCAACTGGCTCGTTGCAATGACGATTGCTGCAGCATTGGTAAACCCCAAGAGCACCGGATGGGAAAGAAGATTTACCACGACCCCAAGGTTCAATAACCCAAGACAGAGCTGGACGAGCCCTACCAGGAGCGCCAACAAGATGGCGAACTGTATGTAACCCTGGGTTCCAGACACAGCCAGGGGTTCAAGGGCAGCAGCCGTCATCATGGACACCACGGCCACAGGCCCCGTGGAGAGCTGTCTGCTGGAACCAAACAATGCAGCTACAACAGGGGGTAGAAAGGATGCGTACAATCCATAATAGGGAGGGAGACCGGCCAGTTGGGCATAGGCCATGGACTGGGGAATGAGCACCAGGGCGACAGTGATGCCACTAATGAAGTCTGCTCGCAGATCTTCGAGACTGTAGTCGTCAAACCAGCGCAGAAAGGGTAAAAGGCGTTTTATCAATAGTCAGCCTCCGAGGATTCAATCACAGTTGAAAGAGAAACCAGACACTTCACCACATTCATTGAATTAGCCTTTATTTTTGGAAAACATGGGGCAACCAGCAACGATTGCCCCCTGTTTCCGCCTTATTTAAGAGCGCCTTTGTGAAAAAATTTTCTGCCAGTGAAGATGGACGATATGAGGCCTTCTGGCTCCATAATATCGTTCCAGATGAGGATGTAGAGATGTATGCAAGTAAAGATGATAAAATACCAGGTCAGGAGATAGTGGATGAGACGGGCCTGAGCCTGGGTTGCAAATATGGCAACACCCCACTTTTGCCAGAACACGCTTTCAGGGTAGAGCATCCACAAGCCAGACACGATCTGGAAAAATGCAAGGCCTATAGTCACGATATAGACCGCACCTGCCAGGGTGTGGTGACCCAAGCGGGGCTCATTCTCGCTCTTTAGGTAGAGATAATATGCAAGGGTAGAGAAGAAGTCCTTTATGTTACTGGGGGTTATGGGGGCACAGTCCCATATCTTTTCCTGCCTGTTTCCAAAGAACCACAAATAAAGCCTGGTCAGGACAGCGGCTATGAAAACGAACCCTGCCACAAAGTGTATGTAGCGCATCTCTGCCACAGGGAAGGAACGACTCCCTTCAATAACGCTGTTTGACCACGGAAAGTGGATATAAAATCCTGTTGTCACAAGAAATACTATGGCTAGGGCAAAGGCCCAGTGGAACAGTCTGAACAAGACGCCCCATGCAAATCTTTTTTCGTACACGGCTCCCATGGCTTCCTCCTGTTTACAAAACCTTTACCCTTGAAAATTGCCTGCCACTTGGGTCCAGCAGATGAACTGCACAGGCGATGCATGGATCAAATGAATGGACTGTCCTGAGGATTTCCAGAGGCTTTTCTGGAATGTCCACAGGGTTCCCCACGAGAGATGCCTCGTAGGGCCCTGGCTTGCCCTTGTCATCCCGAGGCCCTGCGTTCCACGTGGAAGGTACCACACACTGATAGTTTTCGATCTTGCCATCCTTGATGACTATCCAGTGGGAAAGTGTGCCGCGGGGTGCCTCGTGGAAGCCAAAACCCATCTGTTCTCCCTTTGGAAAGGAGGGAGGATTGAAAATGGCCAGATCCCCACGACCAATATTTTCAACCAGCAGATCCCAGTGTTTGAGGGCCAAGTCTGAAAGGATCGCAGCCCTGATGGCCCTTCCAAGGTGTCTTCCAGGTGTGGAATGAAGTGCCTCCACGCCAACCTTTGTTCCAGCAATGGCACCGAGCCTTTCAAGGGAATAGTCCACATACTTCTTGGTGAGTTCATGGCCCAGGGCATAGCCTATTAGCACCTGTGCTAGTGGGCCAACCTGCATTGGCTCGCCATTGAACCTTGGTGCCTTTATCCAGGAATACTTCCCATCTTCCTGAAAGTCCGTGTATTTGGGCACTGTCTCCTCCTGGAATGGAGACTTGGTCCATGAACCGTCGTACCATGACCTGGCAATACACTCCTTTATGTTGTCGCGGAAATATGGATCGTTGAAATTCTTGAAGGGCTTGGCTGATGACAGTTTGCCGTCGAAGATGGTGCCACCGGGAATATCGAATTTGGTTCCCTTGGTATCCAAGGGCATGTCTGGAACGGCCAGATAGTTGGTGACCCCTGCCCCATACTGGAGCCAATCCTTATAGAGGCCAGCAATGGCAATCACGTCTATGAGATATACCTTGTGCACGAAGTCCCGCACCTCTGATGCCATCTGCTTTATCCAGTAGAGCCTTTCCATGTTGAGGGTGGCCTCGTTGTCCAGGTTGATGGCAGTGGTAACACCACCTACGGAAAGGTTTTGGATATGGGGATTCTTTCCTCCCAAAATGGCTATGGCAGAGTCTGCCTTTCGCTGATAATCCAGGGCCTCCAGATAGTGTGACACTGCCATGAGGTTGACCTCTGGCGGCAACTTCATTGCCGGATGCCCCCAATACGCATTTGCAAAGGGCCCAAGCTGCCCGCTCTCCACAAGGGCCTCGAGCTTTGCCTTTACAGCAGCAAATCTCTTCTCGCTATTGCCTGGCCAATCAGAAAGGCTTTGAGCAAGCTTGGCTGTTGCCTTTGGATCAGCCTTCAGGGCCGAGACGACATCCACCCAGTCCAGGGCAGACAGTACGTAAAAATGAACTATGTGATCGTGGAGGGCATGGAGGGCGAGAATTATGTTCCTGATATATTGGGCATTCAGGGGAATCTCCATCTTAAGGGCATTCTCCACTGCCCTGACCGATGCTATGGCATGCACCGTGGTGCAGACACCGCAGATACGCTGGGTAAAGAGCCACGCATCCCTTGGGTCACGACCCTTCAGGATGACCTCGATGCCACGCCACATCTGGCCAGATGACCACGCCTTTGTTACTTTGCCTCCCTCAATTTCTGCATCTATCCTCAGATGACCCTCTATCCTCGTAATGGGGTCAACGGTTATCCTTTGTGCCATTTTCAAGCCCTCCCTTCTAGTTGCCGTTTCCTTTTTCACCCTTTACCAAACGCTTGCCAATTCCCACTGCGGCATGAATGCCTGCGGCCACTGCCGTGATACCAAGAATCTTTTTGCCAAGAGAGTCTGCATCTGCGACAATGCCCGTTCCTGGTATCTTCACATCGGGCAGCCTTTGGTAAAAAGGTGAGCAGGTATCCCAGAAGTCGGGTTCCGTGCACCCAATGCAACCGTGGCCTGTGCCAACGGGCCAGGTCGATACGTCGTTGAATCTTACTGC
>JAADCZ010000008.1 GCA_013154175.1 Thermodesulfobacteriota bacterium | reverse complement strand
AACAGCCTGCTTTATAGGTACGATCATGTCTCAATTGGGCTTTCAACAGGTGTTTTTGCAAGCATAGGCATATATTGTTCCATAAGGGCAATGACCTATGGCAAAAAGGGGGCAAAGGACGCCTTCATGGTCCTCTTGTCAGGCCTGGCCTTACTCGGCTTTCTTGGGACTGGGAAAGGGCGGATCGATGTTACCGCCCATTTTTTCGGCTTTTTGGCTGGTTTAGTAGTTGGCATGGTGGTCTGGTACCTTGGGAAGGTTTCAAAGAGGGCAATTTTTCAACACGACATCTTGTTTGGAACCCTGGCAGTCCTGGAGGTGGTTGGTTGCTGGGTGTTGGCCCTGAGTCATGGTTGAGCTCTTTTTCTAGCAAATTGATTGATCCATGGGGCCAAAGGGCCTTGTATTGCCAGTATCGATCTTGCTAAGTCATTTCCAATTGTTTACAAGGTAGGTTTATGGAGACCATCTTTGACATATTGAAGCAGACCAAGAAGGATAATTGCGGCCAGTGTGGGTATCCAACCTGTATGGCCTTTGCCGCGGCTGTGCACACAGGTGGCTGTGCAAAGTCTGCCTGTCCGTACATAAAGGGTGCCACAGACCAGGTAAAGGAGCCTGTCCAAGACCCTGAGACAGCCCTTGCAAAGGAACTTAAACAAAAGGTCAAGGGGCTGGATCTTGCCCAAAGGGCCAAAGGGCTTGGTGCACAAATTGTGGAGAGTGAACATGGAAAGGCCCTGCGCCTTAGATATTTGGGAAGGGATGTCTATATAAGCTCTGAAAGGGTCTATTCAGACGATGGCACAGAGCTCGAGACCCGTGACCAGATACTTCTCTATAACTATCTCTTCTTTGGTGGAAAGGGTGACTTGAGCGGTGAATGGGTGGGCCTTGAATCCTTTCCAAACTCCATTTCAAAGGTGGTAACTTTAAAACGATACACCGAGGAGAAGGTTGCCAGACATTTTGCCGGCAGGCCTCAAATGTTCCTGGAACGCTGCCAGGCCATAGATGGAGTCAATGTCCCAGATTGTCAGGCAGATGCCTGTGTGACCGTGCCAGTGCTTCCAAAGGTGCCCATACAACTCCACTTCTGGGACGAAGACAAGGAGGACGGATTCCCTGCCGAGGTGAAGGCCCTCTTTGATAAAAGGGCCCTTGATTTTCTCGATATCGAATCTCTCATATTTGCTGCTGAGCGTTTGGCAGAGACCATTACCCAGGAGTAAGCCGCGAGATTGCCTCGCGCATGGCCTTTGGAAACCTGCAAAGAAGACGGTTTCCCTCGAGCAGCAGACCAATGCCAAGATAGTGTTGTTGCATCTTGATTATCACATAACCAGTATCCAGGGAGGCGGGTAGGGCCGAGAGGATAATCTCTCCATTGGAGCAGAGCTGCCCGACCTGTTCCATTTCCATGTCCAGTACGTTCTTGGTGGCAAGGTTCCCAAATCTCTGCACAAAGACAGTTGTGGGCTTGAGATAACCAGCCACATTTCTTACAAAGGGAAGGCCACAGCGTACAAAGGAACTGGCAGGCCAGTCCAGGGCCTTGTCTTGCCTTCTAAAGAGGAATGCCTGCCTTGAAAAGGCAAAGATATCAAAGGGGTCAAAGTGGCCTTGATCCATGCCAAATCTTTCGTGGAAAAATTCAAGAAGCAGGTGCCTCTGTTCCGTCTTTAGCAATCTTGGCAACGAAGAATCCCACTGAGTCGATTCTGTGGGGATAAAAACGTCCCGTAAGCTCGAGCTGTTCATTGTACTTTTTCCCTTTAAATTGCGTGATTCCCGGAGAAAAATCTATCGGTAGCTCAAGGGCGAGTAGTTTGGCCCTGCGTCTGTTGAGAAGGAAGTCAACCACTTCCTCGTTTTCTTCCACACTCAAGGTACATGTGGAATATACCAGAATGCCACCGGGTTTTAGGGTGTCGAAGGCCCTCTTGATTAGAGCCTTCTGTATGGCTGAAAGGTCTGTCTTGCCCTTTACCACATGCTTCAGTGTGCCACTAACTGGATCGATGCGATATTTGCCCTGGCCGCTACAAGGGGCATCAACCAAGACCTTGTCAAATTTGTAGGGCAGATCGAGGTGTTCGCCCCGGGCCTGGGTCACCAGTGTATTGGTGATGCCAAGCCTTTTTACATTGGCAAGAAGGGAGGTAATCCGGCCTCTCTTGCGGTCATTGGCAACAACGAAGCCAGTGTCCTCCATCCTCTGGGCAATGTATGTTGCCTTGCCCCCTGGTGCAGCGCACATGTCGAGTACCATCTCCCCAGGGCGCGGGTCCAGGGCCAGTACTGGCATGCACGACGACAGTGCCTGGGGGTAGATGTAGCCCAGATGATAGCTCAAGAGGGGCCTTTTGTGATTGTGGTGAACTACCTTTATCAGTTCCGGAATTATGGTGTCCTGAAACTCCACGCCTTCCTGCCTGAGAAAGTTCTTGGCCTCGTCCACCCCGGTTTTGATGGTGTTGATACGGAAATAGACAGGCATGGGCCTGTAAAGATGGTCGATAAGCCCCTCGAAGTCAGGGATGAGCTCCTGATACTCGTAAAGTTTGGTGATAAAGGGATGTTTGGTTTGAGGTGACAGATTCAAGGATACTACTTCCGGGCAGATTTTGTCCTTTTAATCTTCCTCTTTTTTGTTTTCGTTTTGGTAGGGCACGGTTGCTCGAGAATGCCGTTTAAGAAGAAGTGACTAATCTGTTTGGCAGCAGTCTTTACACCGTACTTTTTCTTTGGAGACAAGACCCAGAATCTGGACATTTCGTCCAGGGCACCAAAGAAGGCCCTTTTGAATATCCCTGGCATGACATCCTTTCGAAAAAGACCCTTTTCCTGCCCCTCTTTGACGATGTTGGAGATGATTTGCAGGTATTCGGCAAATTTTCTGTTGCGGTATTCCTTCATGAACTTGCTGCTCTGCCGCAACTCCACCTGAATAATCTCTGCAAGATCCTTGTTTTTCTCAACGAGACTCAAGTGCTGAAAGGCAAATATCTCGAGTTTCTCACATGGGTTGTCAGTGGTGGCCAGCTCCTGTTTCACGCTGGCGATTATCTTGCCCATCTCTTCCTCAAAGATAGTTATGAGGATGTCGTATTTGTTGTTGAAATAAAGATAGATGGTACCGTCAGCAACATTGGCCTCCTTGGCGATTTCTGCAATACGGGAATTGAAGAAACCATTTCTGGCAAAGACCTTTATTGCTGCCTGTATTATGCGGCCGTGTTTATCTGCTACCTTCATAAGGAATTATTCTCTGTCAAGTCGCCGGAGCATGAAAACATATTGACCCTCAAGGTCGGTTCATGGAGCATGGCTACGATTTGATGTATCGAAAAATGAATGTGTATTCATTCAGATATTACATTTGACCATAGGTTGTCAAGGGAAAAACATCACAGAACCTATAAATCTTTGTAGCCTAATTTTAAATTTCTTTATATTTAGCATGGTTGCGTTTCGCCGGAATCACAATTTTAGGAATCTTTTAGCAAAAGATCTTTAATCTTTCAGGGCTCCGGTCGATAAGGATACTGATTGAGTTACCCAATAAAGTAGGAGGGACAACATGAAGTTTTCTTTTGGCAGTATTCAAGGGAAAATAGCCTCGGTGATGGTAGCACTTCTCCTGGTGAATGTTGTGACTGTGGCTGCCACATTTTATGTCCTTTCCAAACAGGAAACGGACAGCCTCTACATAGATTTGGCTGGGCGTCAGAGGATGTTCAGCCAGAAGATGACCAAAGAGGCCTACCTATACGCCCTTACCAAGGATAAAAAGTGGCGGGACGCCCTGCGTAAAACCGAGGAGGAGTTTCAGAAGAGTCTCTTGATACTCCGAAATGGTAGTAGCGAACTAGGCATGGACCCAACCACCGATGAGAAGGTCCTTGCAGAACTGGATAAGCTGGCTTCTGAATGGAGAGAGTTCAGGAGCAAGGTGGATGAGGTGATCAACAGTGATCTTGGGTCGAGTAGCAGCAAGAATGCCCTTGATTATCTGTCAAAGTACAATCTGCCCCTCTTGAAGCAGGCTAACAAGGTGACCCAGGCCTACAAGAAGATGGCAATGGAATCCATCTTGCAGCTCAAGGAGATGGAAATTGCTCTGATGGTGATTGGAGTATTGATTTTCATCTTCTCCACATGGTTCATCCATGTACAGGTCTTGAGACCCTTGGGCAAGCTCTTCCCGGTCATTGAGAGCATTGCTGCCGGCAATCTCATGGCCAGGGTCCATCTGAAGGTCAAGGGAGAGCTGAGAGAGCTGGGTGATGCCATTAATGGCATGGCAGAGAAGCTCAACAAGATGGTCAAGAGGATTCAGGCCGACTCAAAGGAGATCAAGGGCTCCTCTGACAAGCTCGAGGACATCAGCCAGACCGTCTTCGACAGGGCAAGTTCAATGAACGAGATCGTCAGCGAGGTTGCCCAGTCTGCAGAGTCCGTGGATGACAGGATTATGTCTGTCACAAGGGCCTCCCAGGAGCTCACTGAGGCCACTACGGAGATCGCCCAGAGTGTTGCACACACTGCAGCCATCACCAACGACGCCCAGGAAAAGGCCCACAAGGCCAATGAAGTCATCCAGAGGCTTGGTGATAGTTCAGACAAGATAGGCAGCATCATCCAGGTGATCAATACCATTGCTGAACAGACCAACCTTCTCGCCTTGAATGCCACCATAGAGGCTGCAAGGGCAGGGGAGGCAGGCAAGGGCTTTGCTGTAGTTGCAAACGAGATCAAGGAGCTCGCAAGGCAGACTAGCGAGGCCACAGACGAGATTACCAGCATGATTCAGGCAATACAGGCAGAGACTGGTGTCGCAGTGACCTCTGTCGAGGAAATTACAAACATTGTTGGCCAGATCAATGACCTTGCCAACACCATTGCCTCGGCAGCTGAGGAGCAGACAGCCACAGTGTCTGAAATAAGCGTGAATATGGAAGATGCCGAGAGTGAGGTAAAGGGAGTCAAGGAAAAGAGCACCAAGACAGCTGAACTTGCAGGTTCCGTCCAGAGTGTGGCTGAGGAAACGGCAAGCTATTCAAAGAAGTTGAACACCCTGGCAAACAGCCTGGAAGAAATGATAAGGACCTTTAAGACCAAATAGCATAAAGGTTACAAGATATGGGAAAATGAAAAGGGGAGCCGTTGAGCTCCCCTTTTTTGTTTCACTTTCGTGTTGGTTATTTATTAGCCAGCGGATTTTGGCCTGAAGCTCTTGGGAACGATCATGATGAATCGATCCTTAGCATTTTTCATTATCTCTTCCACGGCATCCGCCTCTTCCATCTGGAAGGAGGAGCGCAGCTCATTGATGTAAAGGGTGAGAAGCTCTTCAATGTCCTTTATGCCTTCTTCAGTGAGCTTCTCGATTTTGACGATGGCACCCCTTGCGAGTCTCCGTTTTATGGAATCCACGGTGAAGTTGTACTCTGGATAGAGACACTGGTAGATGACACCACCTGTCATTCCTGCGCACATCCAGGGGCCTGGATCCCCTAGAACGACGGCCCTTCCGCCAGTCATGTATTCAAAGGCAAATCCCTTGAGAAATGCCCTGTGGGCAATGTTGCCCCTGGAGTCGTCAACAGGCTCTGTGATGCGGCGTCCAAAGACGACGTCGGCTCCGGAAAACCTGATGCATGCCCTCGAGTCGGCCATGTTTTGAATGAGAAACGTTCCCTTTATGGCGCCATAGGCAAAGCTCTTTCCTGTGGAGCCGTCCACGCGGTTTCCAAGGTAGTTGATGCCTTTGAAGACTCCTACCACGCCACCATAGCTTCCCTTGACAGTGCCGTCCTGGGCACCGCCAATGATGCTGGCATCCACAGCCTTGATGTTGAAGGCGCACAATCCGTTGCCTGGAACCGATGAGGCAAGCCTGAGACACGCCTTTTTGTCTGTTGAAATGCCGTAGCGTCTGACAATCTCCCCTGAAAGATAGGTGGCCATGGCACGGTCTGTACTTTTGACCCCTTCCTCCTTGAATTTGACCACCTTTTTGCCCTGTTCGAACTCATCGATGATGAGGTCACTAATGAGCTTTGTGAGGTAGTTAAGGGGCAGACGCATAATCTTTTCCTGATTGAGATTCTCGGGAATATTTGAAAGATCGGGCTTTGCAAGAACACCCGAGGTATCGAGCCTGTCAAAGAATCTGTACTGCTTGAGCAGTTCTGTGCGTCCAACTAATGCCTGGAGGTTTTCCTCGCCCATGTCTGCAAGAATCTGGCGTACCTCATCACCCAGGGCCCTCAGGAGCCTGGCAAGGTTTTCCGCCTCTATGTCCACCTTTCTCGGAGAGAATCCCTTTACTCCCCTGGCCTCAGCCTGTTCCTTGGTCTGGAGCTGGGTGGAGATTCCCCTTGGGCACTTGTCCAGATGGCATCTGTGGCAGCTTATGCAGCCAACTCCCATGAGGGCCACCGTTCCCATACCGACCCTGTTGGCCCCAAGGAGTATCATCTTGACGATGTCGTTGCCGCTTCTGAGGCCACCGTCGGCCCATATTTCAACCTTGTCCCTCAGGTTGGATTCACAAAGTGCCCGGTGTGCCTCTGAGACTCCAACTTCAATGGGAAGGCCAACATAGCGCTTGGCGTGTTCCCTTGCGGCACCGGTTCCGCCCTCGAAACCGCTCAAGTTGACAATATCCGCCCCGGCCTTTGCAATACCGACTGCAATGGTTCCAACGCCGCTTGTTACAGGAATCTTTACAGAGACCTTTGCATAGGGGTTGGCCGTCTTCAACTCGGTGATTATCTGGGCCAGGTCCTCGATGGAGTAGATGTCGTGCTGGTTAGAGGGGGAGATAAGGGTGATGCCAGGCTTACAGTGCCTTGCCCTTGCAACCTGTTCAGATACCTTCTGGCCTGGCAGGTGGCCACCTTCACCTGGTTTTGCCCCCTGGCCAATCTTGATTTCCAGATAGTCTGCGGAGTTGAGAAGCTCCATGTAGACACCGAAGCGGCCCGAAGCTATCTGCTGCCCCCTGTTCTTTCTGTATTTGCCGAGCATGTCGGGAATTTCACCACCTTCCCCGTTCATGCAGATGATGTTCACCTTTTTGGCTGCCTCGGCATAGCTGCGGAAGGAGTTTTCTCCCTGGGAGCCAAAGCTCATGGCAGCGATGACTATGGGCATGTCGTGGTGGCCAATGGATATGTCAACCTGGTCCATGGTGAGGCGTTTTTCCTCTTCTGCCTCAACTGGCCGCAAAAGGTGACGTATGCCAATGGGCATCTCCTCATCTATCTTGGCGAGGCCCTTTGACATCTCGAGATAGCCCTTCTTTCCTTCTGCTGTCTGTCTGAGGATACGGCCAACCTTGGCATTTCTGTTGGGTTCACCGTAAAGGGGCTGTTCCTCTTCCATGTTGGCCCGCTCGATCCTCTTCTTGGCAAGATCCTCCATGAGCTTGAAACCAAGGCCCACGTCCTTTGACTTGCAGAAGCAGGGGACCTTGAAGATCTTTTCGAATTCCTCAGTCACCCCGATTCCGGCAAAGATCCTTCCATAACCACAAAGCTCGTGGATGCCCATGGTGGACATGACCTTTTCCATTCCCTTCTGAAAGACATCGATGGTGTTGGAAATGGTCTTTGCTTCATCAACCTTTTCGTTGGCAAAGGAGGTGACGGTCTGCCACAGCTTGTAGGGGTTGAGGGCGTCAGCACCCATGCCCAGAAGGAACATGATGTCATGGAGGTTTCTGATGGCGCCAGAGCGCACCACCACGCTGCAGCGGCGTCTTAGATGTTTTTCTTCCAGTTTCTGGTTGAGATATGCCACTGCCAGGGCGGGGTCGATGAAGGCCTCGTCTTCAACAAAGGAATTGGAATCATCGAGTAACAGGATTACTGCCCCGTTTTCCACGGCGTCGACTGCGTCCTCACACATCTTTTCCAACTGGTCCTTGAGGCCCTTTTCCGGATTGAATGTGCAGGAAAGTATCTTTACCCGTGTTGGGTCGAGACCAGAGCCGGAAAAGTAGGCAAGCATGTCTTCCAGGACCACCGAGCCGTGGTTCCTTGCAAGCTCGTTGACCTTGTCCCTGTCGAGTATCCCTTCAAGTCCTTGGTAATCGAGGAGTAGAGGACACAAGATTTCAAGGCCTGTCGGGGTCTTGTCCTGATCCACCAGGAGACACGGCTTGTCCCCAAGGATTACCCTTGTCGTGAAGTGTTCTGCCTCGCGCTCCCTGTCGATGGCAGGGTTTGTCACAACCGCTACGTTTTCCTTGAAGAATTCCGATGCATTTGGCAGGGCCTCTGGCATGAGGGCGGCAAGTGGACCTGTATGGCCCATGGAACCGATGATGTCCACGCCCTCGAGGGCCACGCGCCTCCTAAGGTTCATGTCATACTTCTGCCATCCAAAGGCGCCGAGGACGTTGATTTCAGGAACAGATTTCTGGGCCTTCTTCTCATCGAGCCCAAGTTTGTTGAGGGAAACAGACTCCTTCACCTTGACAGAATCTGACCTGCCGAGGCCCTCCAGAAGCTCAATCTTGCTCCTGCGCTGGAACATGAGCTCCTTGAGCCTTTCCTGGAACTGGGTGTGTCTGTAAACCTTGGCCTTTTGTCCGTGGTGGGCCTCTATGGCTATCTTTTCGCCAGGTGCCAAGGGGATCGGGTCTGTCATGGTGTTTTTGATGTTGACGACACCCTTCTCAGAGGAAAGGAAATATTCGTAGTCACTCTCACCAAACCATAAGGGCCTGAGTCCCAGGGCATCCACGCTGCCCATGCAGATGTTTGCGTATCTTGCAACAACTGCCGCCGGACCTTGTGCAGAGCTTGGGAAAAACCACCTGTAAAAGTCAAAGACCTTCTGGAGATCCTCTTCGTAGTATTCCACCTCGCTGTGGATGGCAGGGAATACCATTTCAAGGGCCTCCATTGGGTCCAGCTGATACATATTTATGAGGCCCTCGATGATACGATTGAGATCCTGGGAGTCGCTTCCACCTGGCACAGGCTCTATGCCAAGAATCCTGCCTGTGCTTCTCAGCCTTTCAATGGTGTTTATCTCTCCGTTGTGGCAAAGAATCGAGAAAGGCTGGGCCCTTTCCATTGTGGGCAGGGTGTTTGTGGAATATCTACTGTGCCCGAGGCTTATGATAGAGGTGAGATCCTTGTCCATGAGTTCTGGAAATACCCTTGGAAGGAGGTCTGGCGTTCCCCTTAGCTTGTAAACCACCGAGTCGGGGCTGAGGGAGGCAATGTGGATTTCCGGAATCTCTTTTTCAATCTCCATCTGTATCATGAAAAGGCCTTTTTGGGCCTCTTGCACAGTTTCGAAATCCATCATGCCTGCCACCTGCCAAAACAGGGGTGCCTCTGCCAGGGCACGGGGGCCCAACTCGTCGTTTCTAGTGTTGCCCTTTTTCTCAAGCAGGATTTTTATGGACTTTTCTTTGAATATATTCCGGATCTTTTCCAGGATAGCCTTTTCATCCTTTACAATGGAGCAAGGCAGAAGGAAGTGGCCAACAAAGAAACTTCTGCTATCGGCAAGGTGCCTGCTGAGACCTTCTTTTTCCAAGCGTTTTGCCCAGATTTTTCTAGGAATATCACAAAGGATTCCACAACCGTCTCCCTCGCCATTGATGTCACCAGAGCGATGGCCCATCTTCTGAAGTGCCTCTATGGTCTTGACGATGTTTGCGTGAGTGCTTTTGCCACGTTTGTCAACGAAGGCAATGATGGCACAAGCGTCTCTTTCCCGTAGATTGTGATAGGTTTCCATAAGAAGCAGATTCTCCTTATTCTAATTTTTCGCGGCGTCCAGCCGGCCCTGAAAACGGTTTCTTCCAGGCGAATCAGGGTGAATTTTCATTCAGACAGCAAGAAAACATATACTTTTACATCAATAATGCCAAGGGGTAATGGGGAAGAAACACGGCGAAACTTGTTATTCTTCTCCCAAATAGGCAGCAATCACCTCGGGATTTTTCTGAATCTCCCCAGGAGGCCCCTGGGCCAATAGTTGTCCGTAGTTGAGTACCAGCACTTCCTGCGATATCTCCATGACGAGGCTCATGTTATGTTCCACCAGCACAACCGTTATTCCAGAGTCGCGTATCCGCTTGATAAGCTGGCACAGTTCAGCCGTTTCCGTATCGTTCAAGCCGGCAGCGGGTTCGTCCATGAGAAGCAACTTGGGTTTTGCCGCAAGGGACCTTGCAATTTCAAGTTTCTTGAGTATGCCGTAAGGCAGGCTGCTTGCAGGTCTATTGGCAAACTCGTCCAGTCCGCAGAATTCCAGTGCTTCCAGTGCCATGGCCCTAACCTGCTTTTCTTCCCTGATAACAGAGGGTAGGCGCAGGGCAGAGGCTATGAGCCCTGACTTTGAACGCAGGTGGCATCCCACCATGACGTTTTCCAGGGTATTCATATTGAGAAAGACCTGAAGGTTTTGAAAGGTCCTGCTCACTCCAAGTCTCGCTATCCGAAAGGGTGGCAGATTGGTGATTTCCGTGCCTCTAAAAAATATCGAGCCGGAAGTTGGCTTGTAGATGTTGGTGAGCACGTTGAACAGTGTGGTCTTGCCTGCTCCATTTGGGCCAATAATGGAAAAGACCACGTTTTCTTCCACTGTAAAGCTCAGGTTGGAAATGGCCTTTAGGCCACCAAAGCGTTTCTCTATGTTTTTTACTTCTAAAAGGGGCATCACGCTCCCCCTTGACTTCTTCTCATGAAGTGGATGACCCTGTTTTTCAGGGCAACAAACAGGCCTTCAGGGAGGAATATCATGATTACCATGAGTATTGCTCCAAATATGAGTACTTCGAAGTCTTCGAAGACGATCAGGACTTCTGGCAGGATGGAAAGGATGAAGGCCCCGATTACTGCTCCAAATGTTGAGCCTAGCCCGCCCAGAACCACCATGGTGACGAGTTCAATGGAAAAGAAAAAGCTGAAGGATTCAGGGCTGACGAAGTCCTGCTGATGGGCAAAGAGGCTTCCAGCAACGGAGGCAATGAGGGCGGAAAAGACAAAGATGTGGGACTTGACCTTGGCAGTGTCTATGCCCATCATCTGGGCTGCTATCTCGCTTCCGTGAACGGCTGAAAGGGCGCGTCCAGCCCTGGAGTCGGCTATGTTCAGGGAAAAAAGTACAGTAAGGAGCATGAAGGAACAAAGTACCCAGTACCATCTGATGTCCGAGTCAATGGGCAGTCCCATGATGGAGAGGACAGGGAGTCCGGATATGCCATCGGGCCCGCCGGTCAGTTCATCTGCCTGGACAAAAAAGATGTGAACGATGATTCCTAGGCCCAGGGTTGCCATTGCCAAATAGTGACCCTTGAGCCTTAGGATTGGCCGGGAAAGTATGTATGAAAGTGCCATGACCATTGCGGCCCCGGCCAGCATGGCGAGCCACGGATTAAGTCCGTACCTTATGGTCAAGATTGCCGATGAGTATGCACCCAGGCCGAAGAAGGCGGCATGACCCAGGGAGATCTGGCCTGCATAGCCCATGAGGAGGTTGAGGCTTACTGCAAGGATGATGTTTATGAACACAGTAAGGCCAACTACTGTGACATAGTAGTTGTCTGGAAAGAGGATGGGAAGCGCTGCACAAAGGGCAGCAAAGAGCAGGAAACCGCTAAGTCTTTTCATACCCTTTCCGCCTCGCCCTTTCCAAGGAGTCCGCTGGGTTTGATAAAAAGAACCAGCATGATGACCAAAAAGGCAATGGCATCCTTATAGCCAGATGAAATAAAGCCTGCCCCAACTGTTTCCACGATGCCAAGTAGCACGCCCCCAAGGACTGCCCCCATGGAGTTTCCCATGCCCCCTAGTATGGCAGCACAAAATCCTTTGAGTCCAAGCATTACGCCTGCATTGTAGGACATGAACGTAATCGGGGTCACCAGTAGTCCGGCCATGGCTCCAAGGGCTGCTGAAAGGCCGTAGGAGATTAGGAGCATGCGCTTGACATTTATGCCAACTAGATATGCTGCCTTCTTGTTGAAGGAGCATGCAAGGATCGCCTTGCCCATCCTGGTGTGATCGAAAAAATATTTCACTGCAAAGACCGTAACAGCCGTACCCAACATGACCCATAGATTCTGGGGCAGAATGGTGGCGTTGCCAATGCGGATAGGGTCATTGTTGGTAAAGGGGGGCAAACCATAGATCTCCTTGCCCCAAATCAGGAGGGCAGCACCCCTTAAGAAGATGGACGCACCTATTGTGATGATTATGGTGCTGACAACCGTTGCATTCTTTGCAGGTTCGATTGCAAACTTGTCTAGGGCGAGCCCTACGCCAGCGGTTATGACTATTGCAAGAAAGGCTGCAAGTGGATAGCTGATCCCGGCCTTGAGCATAAAGATTGCGCTCATGGCACCAATCATAACAAACTCGCCCTGGGCGAAATTCACCACGTCCGATGCATTGTAGATAATGGAAAACCCCAGGGCCACCAGGGCATAAATGGACCCCACAGTCAGTCCGCTAATTAAAAACTGTAAAAGTTGGTCCAATTTTTGGCCCCTCCTGCAACTTCGTTAATGGTTGGTAAAGCAAAAATTACCCCCGTTCAGGAGGCTGAAACGGGGGTAAAATTGTTCTATGTACGGCCCTGGTTAGTAAAGGAGCTTCCAGTTGCCGTTTTCAATCTCAATCATTTTGAAGGCATCAAGGTTGAGCCCTAAATGGTCGGTGGGGCTCATGTTGAATACGCCACCTGTGCCAACGAAGCCGTGGGTATTTTCTATTTCATCCCTAATCTTTGCCCTGTCTATGGTGCCAGCCCTTTTTACTGCCTCGACAGTGATGAAAAGAGCGTCATAGGCATGGCCACCAAAGGTGGAAACAGGCCCATACTTGGCCTCATATTTCTTTTTGTAGGCCAGGAGCACCTTCTTCTGTGGGTCGTCATTTGGAAGCTGGTCGGCGACTATGAGTGCTGCTGCAGGGAGCCTGATGCCATTTGCAGCATCACCTGCAAGCTCGATAAACTTCTTTGAGGCAACACCGTGGGATTCATAAACGGGAAGCTTGATTCCAAGCTGCTTTATATTCTTGGCAACAATGGCAGGTGCCTTTCCAAAGCCAAAGTTGATTATGGCCTGGGCATCTGTGGACCTAATCTTGGTAAGCTGGGTGGTCATGTCAGTGTCTGCGTTGTCGTACTTTTCATCTGCCACGATTTCGATTCCATACTTGGGGGCCATGGCAAGGCACTGGGCACGACCTGATTTGTCAAAGCCACCGTTTCCTGTGATGAGTGCAGCCTTTGTGATTCCGCGCTTTTTCATGTCGGCAAAGATCTTTTCAGCTGCCATCTTGTCTGTGTGTGGAGTCTTGAAGACCCACTTTTTCACAGGCTCGACTATTTTTATGGAGCCGGCCAGGGAAATAAATGGAACCTTGGCCCTCTGGACGATGTCTATGACTGCCAAGCTGTTACCAGAGGTTGTTCCGCCGATGATTACATCGACCTTGTCCTTCTTGATGAGGCGATTTACAAAATTCTTTGCTTCCTTGGCCCTGCCCTTGGTGTCGTAGTGTACAAACTCGATTTTATGACCGTTAATGCCACCGTTGGCATTAATCTCGTCGATATACATCTGAAGGGTCTTTAGTTCCGGATCCCCAAGGAACGATGCCGGCCCGGTGACGGCCAATATGGACCCAATCTTCAGTGTGTCCTTCGCATGAGCTGTGAAACCGCTGGAAAAGAGCACCAGCGAGAAAACGGCCAAGATCATTACTAAGTTTCTGCAGAAACGCATTGTCTATCCTCCCTCTGAATTTTTATAAGGTTGACTAATACACAAAAAGAGATCATTTATCAACGCCAAAACCGACCATTGATATGGCAGAATTTTGTGTCTTTTTTCATTAACTTGGCTCCATGAGCTAGAAAAAAGCAACTGTCTATGCCATATTGGGTAAAAGTTCAGGCTGAGGGAAAATGCTGCACATAAGAAATCTCAATGCCCGTTACGGCCCCATTCAGGTCTTGAAAAATTGTTCTCTTCATGTGGATGAGGGGGAAATAGTCTCAATAATTGGCGCCAATGGGGCTGGCAAGACCACCTTGCTTCTGTCTATATCCGGCTTGGTGGCCTCTGTATCTGGCGAGCTCAAGTTTATGGGTCAGTCCCTTAGGGGGTTGTCTCCAGACAAGATAGTTGGCCTTGGAATTGCCCACTGCCCAGAGGGGCGGCAGCTTTTCAGCCCCCTTTCGGTGTATGAGAATCTCATGCTCGGAGCCTATGCAAGGAAAAAGGCCCAAAAGGATGAGATAGAGGAGGATCTTGAAAAGATATTTCAGCTTTTCCCCAGGCTCAAAGAGCGCATGAATCAGACCTCTGGAACCCTCAGCGGTGGCGAGCAGCAGATGTTGGCGATTGGACGGGCGCTCATGGCAAGACCCCAGCTGCTCCTTCTGGATGAGCCTTCCCTTGGGCTTGCTCCGCGTCTTGTGGAGACAATTATTCAGACAATAGTGGACTTGAATACATCGGGCATGACAATCCTTCTAGTTGAGCAAAACGCCAGGAAGGCCCTGGAGATCTCCCACAGGGCATACATCCTCGAGACAGGAAGGATCATTCTTCAGGGCAGGGCCTCGGATCTGGCAGAGGACAGCGAGATTAGAAGGGCATATCTGGGCAAGGATTACAAAGACCTATCTGAACGGTAAGGGGCGAGGAAATGGACAAGGTAGAATATTTATCTCCTGAGGCATGGAGTCAGTGGCACACAGAGCTTTTGCAAAGTACGGTCAACCGGGCCTACAACAGGGTTCCATTTTATCGAAAGAGGCTCGAGGAGGCAGGTCTAGGGCCAGATGCCATTGAATCGGTGGATGATTTGGCCAAGCTTCCCTTTACAACGAGGCAGGACATTGCGGAAAATTATCCATACGGCCTCTTCTCCGTTCCCCTGCGGGACATTGTGCGCATTCACACCCTTAGAAGCGGCCAGGTAAATCCAATCGCCCTTGGTTACACCAAGCAGGACCTAAAGAGGCGCACCGAGCTGACAGCACGCTTCTTTGCCTCATCAGGAATGAATCAGGACGATATCGTGCAGATATGTCTCGACCCTGGAATGGGGCTTCACGGTCAGGACCTGAAAGAGGGTGCAGAGCTTCTGGGGGCACTCGTCATTCCGCCAGACCCGGTATCGGTCCTGACACGAATAAGGGTGATGGTGGATTTCAAGACTACGGTGTTGGTCACAACCCCCTCCTATGGTCTCCATCTCCTTGAAATCTTCAAGGAAAGGAACATGCCCCTTGCCTCCCTCAACTTGCGCATGATGATTCTTCTCGGCGAGACCTTGACTGATACCACGAGGCAAGTCTTTGAAAGGGAACTTGATGTAGAGACCAGGGCTGCATACGGTATTTTTGAGGCCTCAGGGCCGGCAATGGCCTATGAGTGCAGTGAAAAGAAGGGGCTACACATGGCCCTGGATCACATCATTCCAGAAATTATCCATCCCGAGACCCTTGAGCCCCTGGAGCCTGGGCAGGAGGGGGAGCTGGTTATCACAACTGTGACCACCAGGGCAAACCCCCTGCTTCGTTTCCGCACAGGGGACATAACGAGCCTTCAGACAGAAACGTGCACGTGTGGGCGCACAACATGGCGCATGAGCCCTGTAAAGGGCAGGTGTGACCATGTAATCACTGTAAGGGGTGTCAAGATTTCCCCAGAACAGGTGGGCAAACTCTTGAATCAGGCAGCAGGCGGAAGAGACCTTGAATTTCTTATTGTGCTAGACAAGTGGAAACACCTGACCCAGGTGGAGGTGCTTGTGGCAATGGACGGGAACTTCTTTACAGGAAGCCTGCCAGAGCTACATAACTGGATTCACGACACAGAGGACCTGTTTCTTGAGTACCTGGGGGTAAAGTGCAGGTTGAGACCAGTGGAACTGAGGACAATCGCCCCCTTTGTGAGGGAAGGAAAATACGTTGTCAAAAGAGAGGATTTTGAAAGGGGAGAAAATAGATAGAGACGGGTTGGCTAAAATAGGAAGGTTAATTATGTGGAAGGGTGCCACGAATAGGGCGGCACCCTTCATTTTCCAATTTAGATTTTTTCCACGTTAACTGCCTGAGGACCCCTGCTGGTCTCCTCGATATCGAAGGTTACTGCCTCTCCCTCCTTTAGAGACTTGAAACCGTCAGCCTTGATGCCTGAGTAATGAACAAAGACATCAGACTGCCCCTCGATCTCGATGAAACCATACCCCTTCTTGTCATTGAACCATTTAACCTTTCCTTCTGCCATTTAAAGTGGTGCTCCTTTCAAAAAACTTAAAGATTTTCCAAAGATAAAACTGATCCCCAACAGGAATGGAAAAGATATTCCCGCCTCCCATGGTACGAATCGAGTTGTCTTTGGATGGCATAGTCATTTTATATTAGCTTTTAGGAATAATAAAGAATTATTTGTTAAAAAATGAAATTTTTTCTCTTCATATTAAGCTCATGGAACAATCCTGCCTATTTGTGGCCCTTGGCACTTGAGAAAACACACTGTAATGGTTAATCCCTTTTATAAAATAGATTCTTGTATCGAAGGAGGGCTGGTATGCCTATTTATGAGTTCTACTGTCCTGATTGCCACATGATTTTCAATTTCTTTTCTAGGCGCATAAACGTGGAAAAGAGGCCATCATGCCCAAAGTGTGGCAGGGAGGGCCTTGAGAAGAAGATGTCCATATTTGCCATTTCCAAGAACAGGAGTGAGCCCGAGAACGATATGCCCTTTGGGGATATTGACGAGTCCAAGCTTGAAAAGGCCATGATGTCCCTGGCATCAGAGGCTGAAAATATCGATGAGAACGATCCAAGGCAGGCAGCCATGTTTATGAGGCGGCTTTTTGATTCAGCCGGCCTTGAGGTGGGCGGCTCAATAGAAGAGGCCATAAGCCGCATGGAGGCTGGGGAAGACCCAGAGAAGATAGAAGAGGAGATGGGGGATATATTTGATGACGAGGATATCTTTAAAAATATATCCACCAAAAAGGCCATCAAGGGGCTAAAAAGGAAATACCTGCCCCCTGCAGTGGATGAGACCCTTTATGAGCTCTAGATGAATGCTAGATGATGAGGCGCACCCCGCCCAGCTCTTCTATCCGATATGGGAAGTGATCCCCAGGAGAGCCAATAAACATGAAGTTTATGGGAATGCCCCACTTCTTGGAAAGTTTCTTTATTAGTTCTGGGGTGAACTTACCCTTTATTTTGACGAATTCTATTTCAATGTCGGGGTATTCCCTTTTGAGGAATTCTATATCCTGTTCCAGTTTATCGAGAAGTTCCTTGTCTTCCTCCTCCATTACCGTAACGATCTTTATCTTTTTGGTGTGCTCGTTCTGGCGTATGTAGAGTAGTACCCTGTTCAGGTTGGCAATGTTGTCACCCCTGGTGAAAAAGACGAATTCTTGAGACTGAATCTTGTCGATGGTCTCATAAATCTTCTGGTTCACCTTGGTGACGAATTCCAGAATGGGCACGAAGAGAAATTCAATAAAGTTGAGGAGAATCTCCAGCAGGGCGATTCTGTTCAGCATTATTGCCACAAGTAAAATTGTGGGTATGAAATACTCGGCAAACACCACTATGTTGGCAGGCTGACCAGGCTCGGGCTCCTTGATGATGTTGCCAACAAGGGCGGCCAATACTGCTGCAAGTGCAGTGAGAACCGCTGGCCAGCTGGCGCGTTCGGGCCTGGGAAGGGACTTTCTCCTTACCTTGAGCAGTATGTTACCTATGGCAAACAGGGCCATAACCGAGAGAAAGGAAATGGTATAGACCCCGGCCAACACCTCAACCTGGCCCTTTGTGATAAAAAGGATGGATACGCACAAGAGAAAGAACGCAATGATTATTCGGTAAGAACTGCCCCGTCTGTTCTTCTTTAGGAAAAAGGCCGGAAAGATACGGTCCAGGGTGATGCGTTCAACAAGACCGGTGACACCCACGTAGGATGTTAGCACTGCACCGCTCAAGACCAGGGCCGCATCCACTGAGATAAGGGTGGCCAGCCAGTCACCCCCTGCCTTTGCTCCCATGTGGGAGAGAAGATGTGCCATATAGTCGTGGACCTCTGGGATTGGCACCAG
>JAADCZ010000028.1 GCA_013154175.1 Thermodesulfobacteriota bacterium | reverse complement strand
ATGCCCAGCCTGTTGATACGGAAAGCCTCAAAGAGGCCTTTGTAAAAAGGCTAAAAAACGCCCCTGCCCTGGCAGATTCCCGAGTGGAGGTTTCGTCGATCCGGGTTTTGCCCAAAAAGATCTGGGTTCCCATGGGAAAGGTGTCCTTTTCCTTTGACGACTCCCCATCTGGTCAACGCCTTGGTCGTGTCTCCAGTATGGTCACAATCTTGGTCGATGGAAAGCCGGTCAGAAAGGCCAGGGTGTGTGCCTATGTAGAGGTGTACAAAAAGGTGCTCTGTGCCAAGAGGGGGCTTGTGCGGGGCCAGCTCATAGGCCCTGAGGATTTGAGCCTCGTAATGATGCCAATAAGCAAGTTGCGAGGCGGTTTTTTCGACTCTCCAAGCCGGGTCGTGGGCCTTGCTGCCAAAAGAAGCATCAGGCCTGGCCAGGTCATCTTTGCAAGTGCGGTTTCAAAGCCCGTACTGGTGAAGAGGGGCAGCAGGGTGCTGATAGTTGCCTCTTCCAACAACCTCAGGATAACCGTTCCGGGAATAGCCCAGGAAAAGGGTGCCCAGGGGGATTTCGTGCGGGTCAAGAATATAGATTCCAACAGGGTTGTCATTGCCAGGGTCAAAGACAGCGACACGGTGGTGGTCACGTTCTAACAAGGAGGATATGAAGTGAAAGCATATTTCTGGGTGGCAGTAGCAGTTTGTTTGACCTTTTTGAGTGGCTGCGCCATAAACCAGCCGCCAAGGGTGAATAAAAATTACGACATCTCCTATGCACCCTTGCCCATAGTGCCTTCACAGCCAAAGGAGGGCTCCCTCTTTGATCCAGATACAGACAGCAGCCTGGTGGCAGATTTCAGGGCAAGAAAGGTGGGAGACATCCTGACTGTAAAGATTGAGGAAAATCTTAGAGGTTCAAAGGATGTCAAAACCAAGACGGACAAAAAGAGCTCTGTAAATGTGGGGCTTACAGGAATCCTGGGCCTGAAGTTTACCAAGGAGGTCTCCCCTCACTATCCAGATCAGAAGGTTGATGCCACAAAGGCCATTGGTGGAATGAGTGACAACAAGTTCGACAGCCAGGGGCAGACCTCTGGTGACACCAAGCTTACAGGCACCATTTCGGTACGTGTGGTGAAAAAGCTGCCAGGCGGCAATCTATTCATTCGTGGCAGCAGGGAAATAACCATCAATAATGAGACCCAATACATGATTCTCACCGGAATCGTAAGACCGGCAGATATCGACCACAACAACGAGGTTTCATCAACGAAGATAGCCGATGCCCGCATAACCTACACAGGTGGTGGCTATCTCAGCGAGATGCAGCATCCAGGCTGGTTGGGCCGGGTACTTGGCATACTCGCCCCATTCTAAGGCGGCCTGTTCCTTGCACTTTATAGGGTGAACATACGGTGAAGTGAAGTCGCAGATTTTGTGGATTGTGATAACAGGCTGATATAACGAAAGAAATGAAAAAGAAGATGCTCGGTAAAAATAGCTTTCTAGGCAAAATTATCCTAGCAGTTTGTTCCTGCTGCATTCTTTTCATGCATTGCGGGTTTTGTGAGGCGGCAAGACTCAAGGACATTGCCTCCGTGCAGGGGCTCAGGGAAAACCAGCTTGTCGGCTATGGACTCGTTGTCGGGCTTGCCGGCACCGGTGATGGCACACAGGTGAAGTTCACCACCAAATCCATAAGAAACATCATGGAACGGATGGGGATAATCAGCATAGATCCCAATCAGGTCAAGGTGAAAAATGTGGCTGCAGTGATAGTCACTGCAAAGATGCCCCCCCTGGCCAAGATTGGTCAGAAGATAGACGTGGTCGTCTCCTCCTTGGGAGATGCCAAGAGCCTCCTTGGAGGCACCCTGATACTCACTCCACTAAAGGGTGTGGACGGCAAGATATACGCCTTGGCCCAGGGGCCTGTGAGCGTGGGCGGGTACGCTGCAGGTGGGGCTGGGGCAAGTGTCCAGAAGAATCATCCAACAGCGGGCAGGATCCCAAACGGTGCCACTGTGGAAAGGGAGATCCCTGTGGACCTCATGGACAAGAAGGAGCTCAAGATAAATCTCTTTCAGCCAGATTTTACCACTGTTGGAAGGGCGGTTGATGCCATAAATGACGTTTTGGGGGCCCAGTTCGCAAAGGCCATCGATGCAGAGACAATCGCCCTCAGGGTCCCTCCGGAGTTCGAGGATTCGCCGGTATCCCTGCTTGCCACCATTGAAAACGTGGAGATAAGCCCTGATACCAAGGCAAGGGTGGTGCTCGATGAGAGAACGGGCACGGTGGTAATGGGCAAGAACGTCCAGATATCCACGGTGGCAGTGGCCCACGGAAATCTCAGCATACAGATAAAAGAGTCGCCCCAGGTCTCCCAGCCAGGGCCTTTTTCGCCCCAGGGGCAAACAGTCGTGACCCCGGGCACCGAGGCCAAGGTGAGCGAGGGCGGAGGAAAGTTAGTTGTCCTGCGCCAGGGGTCAACCATTGGAGAGCTCGTCTCTGCCTTGAATGCAGTGGGTGTAACACCAAGGGACCTCATTACCATCATGCAGTCCATAAAGGCCGCCGGGGCACTCCAGGCGGATCTCCAGGTCATTTAGGAAAGGAAGGAGTGGCATGAAGCTTCAGGAACAATACTTGAGCCAGCAGATAACATCACCTGCATCGGACGCGGTCCAGAATGGTTTGAGAACAGGGGATTCGCAGCGGCTCAAAAAGGCGTGCAAGGATATGGAATCCCTCTTTATCAACATGATGCTCAAGGAGATGAGGAAGTCCATTCCAAAATCTGGCCTGTTTGAGGACTCTCTGGAACGCGACATTTATACGAGCATGTTTGATCAGCAGATAGCAGAGGAGGCCTCTGGTGTGGGGCGTGGCATAGGGCTGGCAGACATGCTCTATGAAAACCTTTCCAGACAGGGATAGCGAGCTGATAGCGGGTAGGCATTTATCATGACAAAAGAGGTAACTAAAGAGAAGAAAGTGGCCATGGCTTCCAGGGAAAAGGGATTGAACGGGTTGTTGAGCCAACTCGAGACCTTGGCAGAGCTCTGGGAGCGTATGGACATGATCGTCCAGGCAGAGTGGAAGCTGCTCCTGGATAATGACCTTACCCGCCTTATCAAGCTTTCCCGCATCAAGGAGAATCTTGCTAGCAAGATTAAGGATGAGGAAGAGGGGTTGAGGCTCATGGTCTCCTACGAGATGCCCCAGCTCGCCAAGAAAAGAGAGGGCCTTACCCAGGCCCTTATAGAGGAGAGTCTCGGTGCCAGGGATGGACGCAGGTTCCTCAGGTTGCTCAGAAGGCGTGATTATTTCAAACAGCTGGTTTTTGCGACCAACAGGCGGATTCTCTACTGGCTGGAAGACCGCTCTGGTTTCGTAGAGGAGCTAACAGCCATCTTGTCCGGAAGGGATATGGAATCTGGGCCCACATATTCGCCACTTGCAAGGGGGCCCAACAGAAAGAGGCCGCGGCTTTCCTCAAGGGGGAGGAGTTTTGCCAGTGGTTCAAATATGTCTCACACTGATGAAATAAAGAGGGGAGTTGCAGGGTATGCGAGACAAATAAAATTCAGGTCAACGGAGTAGATATGAGCGGATTAACCAACCTCCTGAACATAGCAAAGGTGGGGCTTTTGGCCCAGCAGACCAGTCTCCAGACCATTGGTCACAACATTTCAAATGTCAATACGCCTGGCTATTCAAAGCAGAGCGTGACCTTAGCCGCCAAGGATCCAACCCCGACCTTCATCGGCCCCTTGGGCAATGGTGTGGATGCTGTGGAAGTGACCAGGGCCTATGACCGCTTCATCACCTCCACCCTCTTTGCCAAAAATTCAGAGCTAAGTGGCCTCGAGACCAGGCTTTCCGGCCTCGAGACAGTGGAGTCTCTCTTCAATGAAGTGGAAGACAACGGCCTTAATGGTCTCATTGAAGATTTCTGGCAGGGCTGGGACGATCTTGCCAACAATGCAGAAGGGACGGCGGAAAGGACGACACTTATCCAGAGGGCGTCCATGCTTGCCCAGGCGGTGCGCGACAAGTATCAGAACCTCATGGCCCTTTCCAAAGACATCGATCTCAACATACAGTCCAGCGTGGACGATATAAATAACATCTCCAAACAGATTGCAGAGCTGAATGTGCAGATAGTGTCCGCTGAGTCAGGTGGTCATTCTGCAAATGACCTGCGGGATCAGAGGGACGAGCTCGTGAAGAGACTGTCCCAACTGGCAAATGTTAGATACTTTGAAACCGAAAGGGGTTCATATACGGTCATGATAGGCCAGGGAAGCCCCCTTGTCGAAGATGACAAGTCGTGGGAGCTCAAGGTTATTGGAGGCGATGTCACATGGCTCGGCTCCCACGGGCAGCAGTTCGAGCTTACAACCACCGACATCAGCAGCGGCGAGCTTGGTGGTTGGCTGGACATAAAGTCCAAATTGCAGCCCCGGGATATCACCGAGCTTACGAACTCTGTGGTCAACACCGCTGGCAACGAGCCCATTCATCTCGACACCCTCTTCGAGGATATTGACGGAGTTAGTGTGACAGGCCAGTTTTCCATCTCCTTTTCAGGAACAGACCAGGATGGCGCAGGTATCACTGGCACATACAACAGTGACGACGATGTGGATGGGGATGGCGTAACAGGCACCTTAAGGGATTTTGCAACCTTTATCGAAAACAGTTTCGGTAATACCGTCCAGGTCACCACCACCGAGGATGGCCGAATCAAGATAGAGGATATCGATCCAGGGGAGCATCCCATATCATTTCAGATAGACTCGATTAGTGGCGATATAACTGGCCTGAACCTTGGGAAATTTGACAACAACTACCCCCTTAGCTATACGGAGCAGCTCAATCAAATAGCCCAACAGCTTATAAAGGAGGTCAACAATCAGCATGCCCAAGGCGTGGGGCTGATTCCCCTTCAGGAGGCAACTGCCACGAATGAAGTGCTGAATACCGACGAGCCTCTGGAGTCAAAGGCCTCTGGGCTCGAGTTTTCAGAAGATGTCCAGGACGGTTCCTTTGAAATCTGGGTATTCGACCCTGATGGAAATGTCATTGACCAGGATGGAACCACTGCTCAGATAAACGAGCCCGTCACCATCACAATCGACTCTGATACCACCCTCGAGGATCTTGCAGACCAGATTGACAACATAACGGGCCTAAATGCCAGAATACTTAATGGCACCCTGGTGATAGGAGTGGACGAGACGAGCGGAGTAGGGGGCTTTGCATTTGGCAAGGATACATCCAATGCCCTCATGGCCCTGGGCCTTAACAGCTTTTTCACCGGCACTGGGGCAAACGATATAGCAATCAACACGGATATCGTTAATGACCCAAGGCTTGTGGCAGCAGCTCAGGTGGAAGAGCCTGGAGTGGTCAGTGTCACATCCACTCAGGTTACTGAACCGGCCAGGGTTCTTGGTCTCACCATCGATGAGGGTAGTTTTTCCATTACCTTTGACGGGCCAGATGGCCCCATTACGAGGACTATAGATGTAACCAAGAGCGGAACGAATCCAGATTCCCTGGAGGATATCCTTGGTCGAATAGAGTCCCTCGATGAAGTCGAAAGGGCATGGGTCGAAGAGGGCAAGGTACACATCGAGACTGCGACTGGCTTTGAGATAACACAGATCGAAGACAGCTCCAGTGAGCCAACCCACTTTTTCGAGTATACCGGAATCACGCTTTCCGGTTCCCAGACCAGGCTGGATGGAACCTTGGCAGTAGACAGGACCTTTGACCCCATCACAGAGTATGACACAAACGTCGTGGATGGCACCCTCACCTTTGTGCTCTATGACGAACAAGGCGCATATTCGACCATAGACATCGACGTGGACCCAGACACAGACACCCTCGAGGATATCAGGGACAGGATAGATGCCCAGGACGATCTAAAGGCCGTTATAGAAAATGGCCAACTTCAAATATCGGCAGCAGGAAATGCGTTGACCTTTGCCATCTCAGATGACAGTTCGGGTTTGACCAGTTATCTGGAAATCTCGACCCCGCCTGGAGGAAGGTTATCCCCTGCCAACAACTTAAATGCCCTGGCCATGAAGAGGCTCAGCTACAAACCAATTGCAGAGCTCGATGATGCCACCTTGAGCGATGCATATCACAGCCTCGTGGGCACAGTGGGCATAGACACCCGGACGGTCAGTCTGGATTTTGATTTTATGCGCGGGGCTGTGAATGACCTCCAGGCCAGGCGCGAGGACGTATCCGGGGTTTCCATTGATGAAGAGCTTTCTGATCTTCTCAAGTATCAACATGCCTACACGGCTGCAGCCAAACTCATCAAGGTCGCAGACGAACTCTTCGTCTCGCTGCTGGAAACGAAGTAATTTAAGGGAGTAGAGCCATGCGGGTTACAATGACGACCATGTATGACAGGATAAAGACGGATCTTTCCAGGATAACCGAAAGACTCGACCGGACGAATTCCACCATTTCCTCAGGAAAGATATATCAGACCCCATCAGATGCCCCTGTGCGTCTTACCCATGCCTTGGGCCTGCGGGACAATTTGGCCGATATCGACCAGTTCAAACGGAACATCACCTATGGCCAGGGCTGGGTAAAGGCAACGGAAAATGCCCTCACTGGCGTTCAGGACAGGCTCCAGAGGGCCAAGGAACTTGCCATTGAAGGGGCAAATGATACGCAAAACAAAGACAACCGGAGGGCCATTGCCCAGGAGGTGAAAAATATCCTCGAGGAAGTGGTGAGTCTTGGGAACTCAAAGCTTGGCAACAGATACCTCTTTGGGGGCTCGCGCACCACAGGATATGACGACGGAGAGCTTCCCTTTGAGCTGGATAGGGATGGAAATGTTGTCTACAATGGTAACCTGGAGGATATCCGCCTGGATGTGGCCCCGGGCATCAAGCAGCAGATAAATCTCGATGGGAAGACGACCTTTGTTGACAGTGGCACCTTTGATGCCCTTAGGGACCTGTATGATGGCCTCATGGCAGACAGTCAGCCAGACATAGAAAATGCCATAAAAAAGCTCGATGACAGCATGACCTACATAAGCAACCAGACAGCCAGGATCGGGGCAATGGCCAACTCTCTCGATGTGAAGGAAGACCTGATGGATTCCCAAAAGATTATCAATACCGAGATATTGTCTGGTGTCGAGGATACCGACCTTATCGAGGCAATCAATGATCTGAATGCCACTCAGACGGCCTATCAGGCGGCCCTGGGGGCAGCGTCGAAGGTGATGCAGGTTTCATTGGCAGATTACATTTAGATCTCAGGCTGGAAATGGTTTGAGAGTTGGCTGCAAGATTGCAAACATAATAGCAGTTGCCAGGGAGGGCATGAAAATTGTTGGTATTCACAAGGAAGTCGGGGCAAAAGATTCGTATTGGAGACGACATAGAGATAACCGTACTGGAAATTAGAAAGGGCAGTGTAAAGATAGGGATCAAGGCCCCCAAGGGGCTGATGATTCACAGAGAGGAAGTTTATCAGAAGATTCTTCAAGAAAATATCATGGCAGCACGCAGTGCATTTAATTCAGATGTTCAACTCGACGATACGAAGATTAAACTTAACGCAGAGTCGCTGAAAGAGAAGAAAGATTCATGAAGATTGAAACAACCCGATTTGGCACAGTAGAAGTAGATGAGAACAAGATACTGAACTTTGTTCGCGGAATTCTGGGCTTTCCAAATGACCTCAGGTATGCCCTGTTACCCCACAAGGAGGATTCCCCATTCTTTTGGCTCCAAAGTGTGGATAGCCCGGATTTGGCCTTCGTCGTGGTGAATCCGGCTGTGATAGTTTCGGACTATTCCTTTGAACTTCCTGAAGATGCCCAGGAGGAACTTCAGATAAAGGATGAAGGCCAGGCCGAGGCCCTGGTGATAGTGTCCTTCAGGAAGTCCGACAATGGAAAGCCTTCAGAGATGTCTGCCAATTTGCTCGGGCCCATTGTTATAAATGTAGATAAAAGGTTGGCCAAACAGGTTGTCTTGGACCCGAAGAAGTATCCGGTAAGGTATGAGTTCGGGGGCGTGAAGAACTGACATATCCTGTGGGGTGCATCCGGCCACCTGATGATTAGCCTTCTAATCAAAAGTCAAACCTCACTCTTCAAAGAACTTAATATCAGCCCAAAATCAACTAATACTTGTCATTACACTGCCTTTGGTGGTAGTAATGGCTTATGAAGTGTCCGTTCTGTAACCATCCTAGTTCAAAGGTCGTGGATTCGAGGCCGGCCAGAAATGGCAGGGCCATTAGGCGGCGTAGGGAGTGCCTCAACTGCCTCGAGAGATTCACCACCTATGAACAGATTGAGGAATTTCAGCCAATGGTGGTGAAGAAGGATGGCAGACGCGAACCCTTTGAACGCAGAAAGATCATAGATGGAATCCTCAAGGCGTGTGAGAAGCGTCCCATTAGCATAAACGAGATAGAGCAGTTCGTTGATGAACTGGAGCGGGAGATACAGGAAAAGGGTGTTCCAGAGGTCCAGACCAGGATTATAGGTGAGAAGGTCATGGATAAGCTCAGACAATGGGATGACGTTGCCTATGTACGGTTTGCTTCTGTATACAAGCAGTTCAAGGATCTCAAAGAATTCATGGATCAGCTCAAAGAGCTTTTGGCCAAGGGAGAGCCAGGTTCTTGAGCGGGCCCTGTTTCTACTGTGATAATACACCAGCCCCAAACAAATCTTCTTGCAAAAGCCCATTTGTTTTACTAAAAGATCAAATTCTAGAAAACATTGTTGCCCAATAAGCTTCTGCGCAATGCTCAAATATGAGGGAAAATAATCAGAAGGAGTTTTTTCAATGCCCAAGGCCCTAAAGTGGAAGTTTGCTTTTCTTGCTTTTCTTTTGATAAGTTCAGTTGTGTTGGTCTTGCCCTCCTTTTACCCCAACACTCCCCAGTGGTTCAAAAAGTACATCTATCAGGAGGGGCTAAAGCTTGGACTAGACCTTCAGGGCGGAATGCATCTCATCCTGAAGGTGGACGTGGACCAGGCAGTGCGAAACGCTGCCCAGCTTGCAGCGCAGGATTTGAAGGATGCGCTCAAGCGTCAGGGAATAACCATAGTCCGGCGAAAGAGTGACAACCCTGATGAGATCTTGATAGCAGTGCCAAATAAGAGCTCCCTCGAGAAGATCAAGGAGGTCATAGAGAAGGACTTTCCCAATCTGGTTATCAAGAAAATAGATGACTCATCCAGATTTCCCACCATTGCCCTTGCCCTTTCACCCAAGGAAGAGCAGTTCATAAGGGAGCACGCAGTTGAGCAGTCTCTTGAAATCATCAGGAACAGGATAGACCAGTTTGGTGTTACCGAACCCGTCATCGTAAGACAGGGCGAGGATGAAATAGTTGTTCAGCTGCCTGGCATCAAGGACCCGAAACGCGCCATAAAACTCATAGGCCAGACGGCACAGCTCGAGTTCAAGCTGGTCGATGACGATGCCAACATCGATCTTGGAAGTCTGATTCGAAAGGCCATAGAAGAGGGCAGATTGCCGCGGAATTATACGGTCAAGCAGTTGAATGCCGTGCTCAAAGGGCAAATCCCCCGCGGGGATAAGATATATATAATGAAACAGGTGGACTCCAGGACGGGCAGGGTCAGAAACATCCCCATCCTTCTCAAGGATAAGACCCTCATGACAGGAGACGCTGTCAAGACTGCCCATGTCCGTATTGGAGGCACCTATAACGAACCCTACGTTGCCCTTGAACTGACTGACAGGGGCGCAAGGATATTTGAAAAGATTACAGGCGAGAATGTGGGCAAGCGTCTGGCAATAGTGCTTGATGGTGTTGTGCGCTCGGCCCCTGTGATTCGAGAAAAGATTGGCGGTGGACACGCCCAGATTTCCGGTTCCTTTACCCATGAGGAGGCAGCTGACCTTGCCATCGTCCTCAGGGCAGGCGCCCTTCCAGCACCAGTCAAGATTATCCAGAATGTGACAGTAGGTCCTTCCCTTGGGCGCGATTCCATACGAAAGGGTCTCATTTCGGGTATTGCCGGTGCCGTTTTCGTAATGATCTTCATGGTCATTTACTATCGTCTTTCCGGGTTCATTGCAGACGTGGCCGTGCTTCTGAACCTTGTCTTCCTCATGGCCGTACTGGCACTGTTCCAGGCTACACTGACCCTTCCCGGTATAGCAGGTATCATTTTGACCATTGGTATGGGTGTCGATTCCAACGTGCTCATATTCGAACGAATGCGGGAGGAAAAGGCCCTGGGTAAGCCCCTTAAGGCCTTCATAGACGGAGGCTACGACAAGGCCTTCTGGACCATCGTGGATGCCCACGTAACGACGCTTATCACAGCCCTGGCCCTCTTCCTTTTTGGAACAGGTCCCATCAAGGGTTTTGCAGTCACCTTGTCAGCAGGTATCATCATCAACCTGTTCACGGCGATCTATGCCACCAGGTGGGTTTACGAATGGCTTCTGTACAAAAATGCCATCAAGGACCTGTCTTTTATGCAGATTGTGGGCAAGACGAATATCGATTTTATTGGCAAACGCCATATATCCCTTGCAATATCTGCAGTTTTGGTCCTGACTGGCATTGTGGCCTTTGTGCAGATAAACCGCGGTGCAGCCAACCTTGGTGTTGATTTCGCCGGTGGTACAATGGTTCAGTACAAGGCAGACAAGCCCTTTGCCCTGGAGAAGGTGCGTCAGGCCCTGGCAAAGGCCAATCTTAAGGGCTATGCCCTGCAAGAGGTTCCCAAGGAACACATCTTGATAGTCAGGGTGAAGAAGTCTGTGGCAACAGTTGGTGATATAGAAGAAAACATTACCAAGGCACTAAAGGCCGGTCTGCCAGACTACCACTTCACCATAGAAAGCAAGACGGAAATCGGCTCCACTGTTAGCAAGGAGTTGAGACGCAAGGCCATTATTGCCATCTTGATTTCCCTTGCAGGCATAATTGGGTACCTGGCCTTCAGGTTCAACATCAGCTTTGGCGTGGCCGCTGCAATTGCGACATTTCACGATGTCCTGGCAGTGCTTGGTGTGTTCTATCTCCTGAACAAAGAGATAAATCTGCTAATTGTTACGGCCCTGCTCACCTTGGCAGGTTATTCCCTCACGGACACCGTGGTTGTTTTCGACAGGATTAGGGAAAATCTCAAGAGGTACAGAAAGCTATCTTTTGCCGAGATTATCAATAAAAGTGTAAACGAGATGTTGAGCCGTACCATTATCACATCTCTGACCACTCTTATAGTTGTGCTTTCCCTCTACTTCTTCGGTGGTGTGGTTATACACGACTTTGCCTTTGCTCTGGTGCTTGGAATCATTGTAGGAACCTATTCCTCCGTGTTTGTGGCAAGTCCCATTGTCTACATTTGGCACAAGGGCAAGGCACCGAAATAGGGAGGTTGGCCCCATACAAAGGCGCCCATGCATGGCAAAACAGCGGTAATTAGGGTTCAATGGATTACCTAGAGATAAAAGGGGGCCACGCCCTGTCAGGAAAGGTGAGGATAAGTGGCGCAAAGAATGCCGCCCTCCCGATACTTTCAGCCACATTGCTTGCAGAGGGGTGCTTCAACCTCCAAGAGGTTCCTGACCTTGAGGATGTAAAGATCCTGTTGGAGCTCCTCAAAGAGCTTGGGATAAAGGTAAAAAAGAGTGCCAATGGTCAGGTAGAGCTTGATTCATCCAAGCTGGAAAGCTACGAGGCCCCTTATGATCTTGTGCGAAAGATGAGGGCATCGGTGCTGGTGCTTGGCCCTTTGGTTGCACGGCTTGGCAAGGCCAGGGTGTCCCTGCCTGGCGGATGTGCCATTGGTGCAAGGCCCATTGACTTTCACTTGAAGGGCCTGGAGCTCATGGGGGCAAAACTGGTAATCCGCGAGGGTTTTGTTGAGGCAAAGGCCAGCCGTCTGAAGGGGGCACACATCTATTTTGACATCCCTTCTGTGACGGGAACAGAGAACCTGATGATGGCTGCGTGTCTTGCCAAGGGGAAGACCGTGCTCGAAAATGCGGCTAAGGAGCCTGAAATCGTTGCCCTTGGCGAGATGTTGATAAATATGGGGGCCAAGATTCAGGGCCTTGGTACTGCAACCATAGTTATCGAAGGGGTCAAATCCCTCAAGCCCACCACATGTAAGATCATCCCTGACAGAATAGAGGCTGGAACGTATATAATGGCAGTGGGTGCTGCCGGGGGCGAGCTAATCATAGAAAACTGCATACCGGATCACCTTGAGACAGTGATTTTGAAGTTGAAGGCAGCTGGCCTCAAAATCGATGTCATCGATGAGGACAAGATAAAGGTAAAGAAGAAGGGTCGGCTGTGCAGCGTGGATGTCAAGACCCAGCCCTATCCTGGGTTTCCAACAGATCTCCAGGCTCAAATAATGGTCTTGATGGCAACGGCAGGAAAGCTTAGCGTTATAACAGAAACGATATTCGAAAACAGATTCATGCATGTTGCAGAATTAAAGAGGCTTGGAGCTGACATTCGCGTTGAGGGAAGGAGTGCCATTGTCAAAGGGGTGAAACACTTAAACGGTGCACCTGTCATGGCCACTGACTTGAGGGCCAGTGCAAGCCTGGTACTGGCAGGCTTGGGGGCAAAGGGGACGACTATTGTCCAGGGGCTCCATCATTTAGATAGAGGTTATGAAAAAATGGATGAGAAACTTGCCCAGGTGGGGGCGAGGATAAGGCGTTTGCAGTCAGATGGAGTCTGACAGGTAAATATATGGGCGGCGCTACTAGTTGTCTCAAGGATGCCTTTGGAAGATCAATAACCTATTTACGTCTGTCTGTTACCGATCGCTGTAATCTCAGGTGTTTCTACTGTATGCCACAGGCAGACTTCAACTGGATGCCTCCAGAAGAGATACTCCGTTTTGAAGAAATAGTGCAGCTTACCAGGGTGCTGGCTGGCCTGGGCGTTGGTAAGATACGTTTTACCGGGGGTGAGCCCCTTGTCAGGAAGGATATCGTCAAGCTCATTTCCGATGTGAACCAGCTGGAGGGGGTTCACGAAACATGCATCACCACCAATGGAGTGCTCCTCGAGGATTTGGCTGGGGAGCTATACCACGCAGGGCTCAGGCATTTGAACATAAGCCTCGACACCCTGCGCCCAGAACGTTTTAGTGAAATTACAGGGAGAGATTTTTTCCACAGGGTCTGGTCGGGCATCGAAGAGTGTATCAGTCTGGGTTTTTCCCCCATCAAAATAAACTTTGTTATGATGAAGGGGAAAAATGACGACGAGATAGTAGACTTTGCCAGGTTGTCCCTAAGGTATCCTGTGGATGTGAGGTTTATCGAATTTATGCCCATAGGCAAACATTCAAAATGGGGCAAGAACCATTTCCTTTCCTCTGACGATGCCAAGGGCATGATTGAAAAGGCTGTCGGCATCTTGGAGCCGGTAAGTCGCGGAAAGGAAGCCGGCCCGGCTGAGATGTTCACTTTGCCGGGCGGTCAAGGCAAAATTGGCTTTATAAGCCCCCTTAGTCATCGCTTCTGTTCAAAGTGCAACAGAATCAGGGTCACTGCAGATGGACGGCTCCGTCTGTGTCTGTTCTCTGATGTTGAGATCGATTTGAGGCAGGTTTTGAGAAAGGGAGTGTCTGATAGTGAACTTTCGCATTTTTTTACTGAAACAGTATTAAAAAAGCCTGCGAGATATCTTAAAAATAAACAGGATGTACCTTCTTGTGACAGACAGATGTCTTCCATTGGAGGCTAGGATTAAAGGATTCAGGAGGGAGTTATGATCATCCTTGAAGATCTCCTCTATACTGAGGAACACATGTGGGTAAAACCAGATGAAAACAACGAAAAGGCCGTAATTGGTATAACTGATTATGGGCAAGACCGTATCGGCATGATTAGTTCCGTAGATTTGCCCAATCCAGGCGATGAGTTCGTTGAAACCGATGTCTTTGCCACAGTGGAAAATTCTGTGGGAGAGGTGACAGAACTTCTCTGTCCTATATCCGGAAGGGTACTCACGGTTAATGAGATGCTGCTGGATGCGCCAGATGCCATAAATGACGATCCATACGATGACGGCTGGCTCATGGTGATGGATATCGCCCAGCCCGAGGAACTCGATGACCTGATGACCCCTGAAGATTATGAAAAGTATGTGGAAGAGCTCAAGTTGAAGGATGAAGAGATACTTGAGGAAGAGGATGAAGACGTGCTGGAGGTTGAAGAGTAATGGGCAAGGTGGCCTTTTTATTCCCGGGGCAGGGCTCTCAATATGTGGGCATGGGAGCAGACTACCTGGATAGTTTCGATTTTGTTCAAGAATTTTTTGATAGGGCAGAGGCGACCACAGGTATTCCTGTGAAAAGGTTGTGCCTAGAAGGGCCCATGGAAGAGCTTACCAGGACGGTGAATTTGCAGCCGTGTCTCACCACCATAGACATAATTATCGCCAAGGCACTGATGGAACAGGGTGTGAAGCCAGATGCAGTCGCAGGGCATAGCCTTGGTGAATACCCGGCACTTTGGGCAGCTGGTGCGCTTGATTTTGAAGACTGTTTGAGGCTCGTAAAGGAGAGGGGCACCTTGATGGATGAGGCTGCCTCCCAGAGACCTGGTGCAATGGCAGCAATCATTGGGGTAGAGAAAGAGGAGCTTCAAGGATTGATAGAAGAGGTCAAGAAGGACTCCGATGGTGTTTTGGCAATGGCCAATCACAACTCCAGGGAACAGATAGTGGTTACTGGAGAGAAGCACCTGATCAAGGAGCTTTGTGGTCGTATAAAGGCCCTTGGCAAGAGGGCCGTGCCTCTCAAGGTTTCTGGTGCGTATCACAGCCCTTTGATGAGGGATGCAGCCGAGGCCTTTGGCGAGATGATTTCTAAAGCCAAGTTCAATACCCCTGCCGTGCCCATTTATACAAATGTTGAGGCGACACCGCAGACCCAGCCTGATCGTATCTCGAGCCTTATGAAGGAGCAGATGTGTGCCCCTGTAAGGTGGTTTGAGATTGTCAACAATATGTATGACGATGGAGTGAGAACATTTATAGAGGTTGGCCCCAAAAAGGTGCTAACCAATCTTGTGAGGAAGTCGTTGGAAAGGGAGGACTACCAAACTTTCCATACAGACAAGGTCCAAGACCTTCAGGTCGTTTGTAAGGAACTTGCAAAGTCTTAAAAAGGAGGGCGGCGTGTTTTACTTTCAAAGGAAGAATAACAAACCGGTGGATCTTGAATGTAAACTGTGCGGATCTCAGCTAGAGATATGCAGAAGGTGACGTACAGTAGCCTTGAGGTGTCAAGGCTGCGGAAAGATGTATTCCATCAGGGAATATGCAGATCAAATGACAGAAGAGCTTGCCAGAATGCTCTCCTACACAAGGGTTGATCGCATTTAAACTCACCTTAAATACCAGACTTTCGCCTACGGATTAGGTTGTCGTAGGGGGAAGGGCCAATTTTTCCATAAAAAAGGGCTCCATTTGGAGCCCTTGATCAACATGCTCATCAGGCAAAGTCTTAGCAACCTTCAACCTTGGAAGCGGCCTTTACCTTAATCTTGACTGCATCGCCAGCCTTGGCTTTGCACTCATCCTTCAGTTTGATTACCAACTGGCCATTTTCATTTTTTACTACTTCACCTTTGCACTTTGCAGCGAGGCTTACACCAGTAAGGCCTACGGTGAAGAACAATGCCATTACAATGGATGTGATTTTTTTGCGCATGTCTTCCTCCTTTTTTGTTTTTTTCGCTAAATGAGATAATGACAGAAATATAGTAATGATTTACTATACGAAGCTGCAGAGTGTGTCAAGTAGTTAAGTGAAATAGCACTCAAATAATTATGCATGGTATAAACTCCTCCTTGGAAACGCTTCAAAAACAGTCTCGCTTAGAAAATAGCCAGTCTAATCATCTGAAATTATTGCTAGATTTTGTTGTCAGGCTCAACACAGCCTTTGCAACCGCAAACGGTCTGGAGGAGATTTTTAGTGCCATCCTTGCCGGTGTCACAGCCGGAGAAGGGCTTGGATTCAACCGGGCATTTTTGTTCCTAGTTGATGAAAAAAGGGGTGTCTTGCAGGGCCGTTTCGGTTTAGGCCCTTGTGATTTTGAGGAAGCCGGCAGGATTTGGAGTCATTTGTCAGCAAAGAATCTTTCACTTTTTGAGCTGCTCGAAGGTGTTAAGGACAAAATCACAGACGACTCCCAGCCACTAAACCGCTTCGTCAGGGCCATCAGCATTCCCCTTTCCCAAGAGGACAACTGCCTCGTGCAGGTCCTCCAACGAAACAAGGCCCTTCTTATTGCAGATAGTCCCAGGGTTGGGGCTGTTCATTCCCACGATCTTTGCTGTCTCTTTGGCACTGGTGAGCTTGCCGCTGCCCCTCTTTCAACTCAGGGAAAGAGTTACGGGGTAGTGGTGGCCGACAACATATTTACCAGGGCGCCAATTCTCGAAGATTCTCTTTACACTTTGCATCTTTTCGCAGGCCTTGCCTCTTTGGCAATACGTCAAATGGAGATGTGCAACAGCTTGGAGGACAAGATTTTCAAGCTGAAAGAGGCCAACAAGGCTGTGGAGGCCCAAAAGAATCTTCTTATCGAGATAGAAAAATATTCTGCAATAGGTCGAATGCTCGATCACCTGCTCCATGAGATTAGAAACCCCTTGTCTGCCATAGGTGGAATCGCCAGGTTGCTCCTTAGACGGGAAGATGATGATGCAAAAAGGCAATATCTGGCAACGGTGGTAAAGGAAGTTGAAAAAATAGAGGATACCCTTCGGGGGATATCTGAGCTTCACGACATCAAGACCATAAGTTGCTTTGAGCTCGAGTTGAAATCCCTAGTGGATGCCACACTCATTGCCATCCAGGCCGATTTTGACGATGCAGGGATAGTTGTGCACAAGAATTACCCACGTGAATCCGTCTGGATTATGGGGGACAGGGAGAAACTTCAGGAAGCGATACTCTGTGTTTTGAAAAATTCCATTGAGGCCATGCCAGACGGTGGTATTATTGTGGTCGCCTTGACCAGGAAGGGAGCAGACATCGAACTTAGAATTTCTGACAGCGGTCTTGGCATAGCCAGAGGCCATTTCAAAAAGGCGGATAATCCCTTCTTTACCACGAAGCTGAATGCCATGGGGCTGGGGCTTTCAAAGGCAAAAAAGATATTGGAGCTTCATGGTGGTACACTGCTCCTTACCTCCAATAGGATAGGCGGCACCACTTGCATTATTACCTTACCGCGTATTCTTAATCCCTGATAAACCAAGTAGAGGGTGTAACGTTATGTCGAATGTTAATTTGGTGGATACCCATGCCCATCTGGACATGATTAGTTCCAATGAGGAAAAGATAGCCCAAGTGCTTGAAAGGGCGAGGGATGAAGGGGTTGGGATGGTCATAACGGTTGGCATCGATCTCGACAGCTCAAAAAAGGCGTGTTCCCTTGCAAAGAGGTTTTCCAATGTCTTTGCATCCGTTGGGATTCATCCCAATGATGCCAAAACCTTTAGTGAGGAGGCCCAAAAGGAGTTGGACCTACTGGCAGCAGATGACCGTGTTGTTGCATGGGGGGAGATAGGGCTCGACTTCTACAGGGATCGCACACCACGCCAGGTGCAGATGGAGGCCTTTACTGCCCAGCTGGAGTCGGCTGCCTCCAGGGGCCTTCCTGTCATAATTCATGCCCGCGAGGCAGTAGATGAATGTATAGATGTGATTGGGCAGTTCTCCACAGGCAAGGGCCTAAGAGGTGTTTTTCACTGTTTCTCAGGCGATAGGGCAGCAGCCAAGAGGGTGCTAGACCTAGGATTCTACATTTCCTTTACTGGGGTGATAACCTTCCCAAAGGCTGAGGCCGTCAGGGACGTGGCGGATTATGTCCCTATCGATAGGGTTCTTATTGAAACCGACGCACCGTTTCTAAGTCCGGTTCCCTTCAGGGGCAAGCAAAATGAACCCGCAAGGGTAAGATATGTTGCAGAGACCTTGGCCCAGGTCAAAAAGATGGATTTCAGTGAGGTTGCGAAATGGACTACCAACAATGCAGTAGCACTTTTCGGACTGCCAGAACAATAGGCTTGGGCTCCAAGTCGCCAAGGCGCAGGCAGTTGTTGGAGAATCTGGGGCTGGAGTTTGAG
>JAADCZ010000139.1 GCA_013154175.1 Thermodesulfobacteriota bacterium | reverse complement strand
ATTATTCGTCAGGGTTACATTCAGCAGGCTTACTCCAGCCAAGGACCCTGGCCTTGTATTTGTTGGAAAACTTGAGCTTTACATCAAGAAACCGAAAGACCGCTGCTGCCACATCCACCTTGCAGGTCTTCTCAAGGCCTTCAAAGCCTGGGGACGAATTTACCTCGAGGATTCTCATCCCCACCTCGTCGTCATAGAGGTAATCGAGCCCGGCCATATCCATGCCAAGAACCTTCATTGTATCTGCAACTGCAAGCTCATTCTTGGGGCCATACTCAAAGGGCATTGCGCTTCCACCCTGGGAGTAGTTTGACTTGAAACCCTCGGCTGCCTTTCTCTCCATTGCCCCAACAATCAGGCCACCGATGGATAGCACCCTTACGTCCCGACCACGACTTTCAGGCACAAACTGCTGGAGAAAGAGCTCGGCATCTGGATTGTTTGCCTCAACAAACTGGAGCAGGTCATTAAGGGCCTGGCGGGTATCACAAAGGTGAACCCCGCTCCCCTGGGTCCCTACCCTTGTCTTTACCACTGTTGGAAAACCGATTTCCTTTTCAATGAGGTCAATGTTCACCGGGAACTGAACCAGAATGGTCTTGGGTACAGGAAGGCCTGCATCTGACAGTTTCTGCAGCTGAAGGAGCTTGTCCTGGGCAAGGGCCACGGCCGTTGAGCTGTTCAGGCTGTAAATGCCAAGCTTTTCAAGATGTCTCAGCACAGCCAGGGCAAAGTAGCTCGTTGTGGAGCCCATTCTTGGAATTACAAAGTCTGGCAAGGTGTCAACGTGCTGACCACGCAGGAAAAGATCCGGCTTTCCACCCATTCCAATGATAAATGAAAGCTCATCCGGGTTTACCACCTCCACCTTGTAACCATACCTGGGGGCAGTCTCAAGGAGCCTGTCTATCTCGTAGGTTTCCTGTTTTACTAGACTTTTGTCAGGTCTGTAGAGTATCCATCCCTGGGCAATGTATTCAGGCATTTTCACCACCATCCCCAAAAAATTTGCTTTTTACCACCCTTTTTAAAGGGCTATTTAAGCCATCCTAGCACATCCTTGGCAATGGACCAGCGTCTTTTCTTTTCCTTCTCCTCCTTGCCAAGGATCCAGTAGTCATAGGCCCTTTGTTCCAGACCAGCTTTTATGCAAGAATCCAGCCATGTATTTATGTACCATCTCCACTGGACCTGACCGTTAGGAAGGGCAAAGGCCATGGGGCTTTTGTAATTAAGCCCCTTGGGCACGACAACCGTCCACTCGGGGTACACCAAGGTCCATGCCGTAGCGGTCTGGGCTGTATAAAGCATGGCATCCACGTCTTTGACCTGACCCTTGAAGAACTCCCGTGGAGAATCAATGACTACAAGTGTTGCATTTGGAAAAAGCCTCTGGCCTGCCCCCTCCTTGTACCTGAAGGGGGTGACACCAAGCCTCAATCCCTTCTTATCCTTTATCTTTTCATAAGAGGAAAATTCGCTACGTCTATAGTCCCGCACTACCAAACCGAGATATTCATCCAGATAACTCTTTGAAAAAACGAATCTAAGTGCGCGCTGGGGGCTTATGCTAATGCCGCCTACTGCAAGATCTATCCGGCCACTATCAAGTTCCTTTGCCACCTTCTGCCAGTCAATCTTCACAATATCGAGGCTCACTCCCAGGTCTCTTGCCAGGGCATTTACAAGCTCCATGTCAAAACCCACCACATGGCCCTTGGCATTTTTAAAGGCAAAGGGAAGCCTGTCTTTGGAATAGCCCACCCTCAAGACTCCCCTCTTCTTTATGATCTCGAGACGAGGAAGTTTCCGCTCCTGTGGCGACAGTGGCTCAGGGGTGGCATCATGCTTCACCTGGGCCAAGGGACCAAGTAGCTCCATATTCACAAGCTTTTTATAGCCGGTGTACTCATAGGGAATTGCCTTTGTTAGCACAAACCCAAGGCAGACCATAAAGATGGCAGTAAGGGCAAGGCTTGCAGCTGCCACCTCGAACATCCTTCGCCAGCTGAGCTTTCCTGCCATTGCGCATGCCCCAAGAAGACAAATGGTCACCCCGTGCATGGCAGCAAGGGCTGTGGCAAAACGCATGGTGAAAACGCTGCCCAGGAGATAAAGCTGAAAAAGATCGGCTGGAAGCTTGAAAAAATCGAGCATAAAGGGGATTGCCACGGCCATTGACCCAAAGGCCGTCAGGATTCCCATGACACAAAATGCAGGATAATCTGAAACACTAAGGGGGGAGCCAACAAACCATGCGGCAAAAAGGATGAATCCAATGCCCAGGATGGTGCCAACACTTGGGAAGCTGTATGCAGTTGGCACAAGGGCATCTACTGCAGAGACGGTGGTCTCATTCATCAATCCCTTCTTCCTAAGTAGCTCCTTTGTCTTCTCTGCAATCATGGGAAGCACGACAAGGACGGTTCCTGTTGCAAAGGCCGTTACCATTGCCATGCGAGCATCCTTGAGGACCTCTGCATATTTGAAGGGCGTAGCCCTTGCTGCCAGCATGGGAAGGGCAAAGAGGGCAAGAATCAGCCACGCACCCAAATAGACCCAAAGATAGACCTGTAGCCTGCTCAGCTCCTCCACGTGCAAGGTGCCTGCTGCAGCTGCAGAAAGGGCAAATATGCCAATAGGGGCTGTTTTGGCCACCACCGAGGCCATTTTCATTAGGGCGTCACTCAGATTCTGCATGCTCAGAATAAAGCCCTTTCGCTTTTCAACTGTTATGAGGGCCACCCCAAGGAAAATACTGAAGACCACAATGGCTGGCACAATGGTGTTGGCCATGGCGTAGAAGGGGTTTGCAGGTATGTAAAGATCCAGGAAATTTATCTTTTTCGACTCAGCCACCATGCTCGAGCTAAAAAAGGAGGCCGAGGTCCATTTAGGGTAGGCCAAGGGCAAGAAGGTAAGGGTCAGGGCAGTGAGGGCCCAAAGAAAAAGAATGATCGAGCCGCCTCTAAGGCCTATGAGCTTTGCCATTTTGAGGTCCAGACGCCCAAGGCCCCCTATAAGGGAGACCATGATGTAGGGGATTACGGTCATCTGGAGAAGCTTGATATAGATATTTCCAATGATATTGAGCTTGCCTGCAGGCTCTCCGATGAACACACCCAGGAATACCCCTAGGACGAGGCTTACAATTACACGCTGAAATGGTGAAAGTTTTAAAGGATTGATGGTCACACCCACTAGAAAAATTGAGAAATGCTGTTGTTATTAATGCTCCAACAAAATAGTTAGTCTTAAGTTGTTACTTTTACCGTTTTTAACTATGATTTTGGTTTTATTCAAGTTATCAATTTGCAACAAAAGTAAATATTACTTTTTGCCCTAGTATTTAAAAATACCAAAAGCAATTTCCCGGCCAAATTTGGCAAAAATTAAGACTTCGCTCAGCCTTTGACAGAAAGTATTTTTATTCGATTTTCCTTGCATGGAGTGAGCAAGATAAGTGTGAAAAAAATGACTGAGTATGACAAGGAAGAAGTAGAGTACAAGACCCTGGCAGTTTAGAGGACAAAAAAAATGACCCTCCAACAAATTGAATCAGGCTTTGACATTGATCTCAGCCAAGTTAGCGTTGATGGCTCAAAGCCTTATAACATGACCAATTGGACCATGTTGCATGAAAAAAGACGGCAAAAGAGGGAAGACTCAACGCGAACCCAAAGGGGGTGAGCGAGAAGTCTAAAATTCAGATAGCACTTCCCTTTTCTACTGGCCAGGAAATAATTACTTAAAAACTTCGTTCACAATTGCCGATTTGATTCACACAAATCACACCCTTAAACTAATGGAACCACCTCGTCCGCGTCCGCTTTTTATCAGTCCTGCTGCCAATAAATTTGATTTAACATTTTCGTATACTTCATGATTCCACCCCAATTCATCCAACATAGTCTTGTTGCCGGCCGTTCCACCTAACGCTTCGAGGGTCTTCAAAAAAAATTTCTGATCCTGTGACAGATCCTGCGTAGGAACATAGTTTTCAATCGTATTGAAACATGGAGATTTGGATGACATGCTATAACAGAAATCTCTAGGACTCCCATCACGTTGATCCATTCCTGCTATCTTTGAAGGATAATGCTGAATTACGGAGGAATCCATACGCACGATCTTTCCGGGCATAGAACTATAGTCCTCGGGATTGCTTGAAAGGACGATTATCTGAAGACCATTTCTGGATGCCTTGAATAACATGTCTTGAATGGACTGAAGCCTGTCCC
>JAADCZ010000018.1 GCA_013154175.1 Thermodesulfobacteriota bacterium | reverse complement strand
AAGCAGGAGCTTATCTATAACGTTACAAATGTCTTCAATCAGATACTCTTTCTGGATGATTTGATAAAGGCCCAGGAAGATACCCTTGATGCCCTTAAGAAGCTAAGGGCAGATTCAAAAAGAAGGCTCGACGTTGGAAGGCTTGCACCAGTCGACCTTCTTCGCATAGATACTCAGGTTGCCGAACAGGAGTATGCCCTGGTCCGGTCCAGGGAGCAACGGGTGAGGGCCAAAGAGGCCCTTGCGGCACTTCTTGGTACCCAGGACTATCAAGAGATCATAGCAATCGGCAAGCTCAGAAAACCTGAGACAAAGGCCGTGGTCTTTGCCAGGAGTAAGATCGAGGATTTGATACGTGAGCGCCCGGATTTGAAGAGTGCAGAAAGGGATGTGATCAAGGCGGAAAAGACCGTTCGGCTCGAAAAGGGTTATCATCTGCCAAGCATAAATTTCATTGGAGACTATGGTCGTCGTGCAGGAAGCGGGTTTGAAGGAAACGAAGAGGTGTGGAGTGCAGGCATCTCCCTCGAGCTGAATATATTTAGCGGTGGCGTGATTTCCGCTCGAGTCAAGGAGGCAGAGGCCAAATATCTGGCTGCAAAGAACAGGTACAAGCATCTTCAGTTGAATGCCTTTAAAGAGGTGGTACAGGCACTTTCTGCAATTAAGGAGGCGGAAAAGAGGCTCGTTGCTGCTGAGAGTGCCCTTAGAAGCGCCAGGGAATCTTATCGGATCGAAGAGTTGCGCTACAAAACCGGTGCCGGGAGCGTGACAGACAGCCTCCTATCCCATTCCGCCTGGTTGCAGGCACGGGCCAATGTGTTTCAGGCAATATATGACATGGACAAGGCGGTCATGGATTACCGGTTGGCAACCGGTACTGTTGAATCGGAAAATATAGTTGAGTGAAGAAGGGAAACATGAAGAAAAAAATCATAATAGCTTTGGTGTTGATAGCAGTGGTATTTGCAGGGGTAATGGTCATAAAGAAAAAGAAGGCAGAACTTGCAAATATGCCTCTGCCTGAAAGGGCCCTGCTTCCAGTAAGGGCAGTGAGCCCTGTCGAAGGGGATTTCCCAGCAACCAAAAGGTATCTGGCTACGGTGAAACCCAAAGAGAAGGCAGACATTGCCCCGCGGATGTCTGGCAGGATCTTTGATGTGACAGTTCGTGAGGGTCAAAGGGTAAAGAAGGGGCAGCTGCTGGCCCTTATCGATGACAGGCAGATTCGCCAGAAGATTGATGAAATCAAGGCCCAGCTTGCTGCAGCCAGAACCAACTATGAAACCCAGCAGGGAATATATGAAAGGGATTTGCGACTTTTCAAGGCCAAGGCAATAAGCAAGGAACAGCTGGACCGTTCGAGGGCCCAGCGCGATGCCGCAAGGGCCCAGGTGGCAGTGCTGAAATCGTCCCTTTTGTCCCAACAGGTGGAACTGTCCTATGCGAGGCTGGTTTCCCCCTTTGACGGAATTGTCACACAAAGATACCAGGACCCAGGTTCCCTGGCCGTTGTTGGAAAGCCTGTTGTTTCCGTTGAGTGTCCGGAGGCCGGTTACTTCGTTGCCATAAAGGTCAATCAGGTTCAGCTTCCAAAGATGAAGACAGGCCAAAGGGTTACCCTCTTTATTGATGAAAAATCGAAATCGGGCCAGGCGATTCAGGCCACTATCAGCCGAATACATCCTGCAGTGAGTGTTGGCACCCTGGCCACCGTTGAGGCAGACCTTCAAAGCCGCCCCTTTGATCTGCCAACCGGTTCCACAGTGTGGGCAGAGGTAGAGTTGGGCCAGGTTCATGGCTGGAAGGTGCCCCTTAGGGCCCTTCTTGAGAATGTCCAGGCAACCTATCTCTTTCTAGTCGATGATGATTCAAAAATTGAGGTGAAACAGGTCAAGGTACTATCCAAGGGTGATGACTGGGCTGTTGTGGATGCCCAGGGCCTTTCAGGCCAAAAGGTGGTCGTTGCCCAGGAAAGTGGTCTCTTGAGGCTTCACCAAGGTGAGAAGGTCAAGGTTGTGGAAGAAGGGGAGGTGGCACCATGAGCTCCAACAAGGACACCCGTTCCTTCATAGAGGGGTTCTTGGCATCCCCTCACTTGCTGATGTCCCTCATATTCCTGGCTGTGGCCCTGGGGTTTGTGGCCTTCAGGTCAATGCCCCTCAATCTCTTCCCTGATGCCAACTACCCTGTGATTTCCGTCATCATTCCGTGGCCAGGGGCATCGGCCTCGGATGTTGAAGACAAGGTTACCAGGATAGTCGAAAAGGAGCTGTCCACCATTGACCTCGTTAGAAAGGTGAAGTCTGTCAGCCAGGATGAAATGGCGGCAGTGTCTGTTGAGTTCGAGTATAAGAAAGGGCTGGATGCAGCTGCAACAGACGTATCGAATGCGCTCAAAAAGATTGAGGCACGTCTCCCCAGGGATATCAAGCCCCCTGAGATATTCAGGGTGAGCGATGCCACAGCTCCTGTCTTCACCCTAGCACTTTTTCCAAAACCAGGGACACACCTTGATCTCGAGAAGGTGCGTCAGCTGGCGGACAATGAAATTCGAGAGGATTTTCTTCGCATTCCAGGGGTCTCGAACGCAGAGGTCTTTGGTGGCTATTTCCCAGAGCTCACCGTTGAGGTACTTCCAGAGCGGCTTCATGCCCACGGACTTTCCCTCGAGCACGTAATCTTGGCACTAAGGGGCCAGAATGTGAACATTCCAGATGGCCTCATAGTGAGCCGCAATAACCAGTTTCTCATAAAGACCCATGGCGAAAAGCTCGTTAAGGAAAAACTTTCTTCCATAGTCGTTTCCCACGAGCCTGGGGGAGATGTGCATCTTGGTGATGTTGCCAGGATAAAGACCGCCTATAAGGAGAGGCAGTCCCTCTACAGGGGTAATGGCCATGCGGCAATCGCAATCAACATACTCAGGCCGGAAAAGGGGCATGTTACCACGACTATTGCTGCCCTGGAGGCTGCCTTGCCTGAAATCAAGGCCAAATACCCTGAGATAGAATTTCAGATTGCAGATACCCAGAAGAACATTATTGAAACGAGCATCGACAACATGGTGGATGCCCTGAGGGACGCCATCATCATGACAGTTGCGGCAATATTTCTCTTCCTGGCCAATATTCGTATCTCTCTCCTCGCTGCCATCTCCATTCCTTTTACCTACTTCATGACATTTGCTGGGATGTATCTCCTTGGATATGAGCTGAATATCGTCACGCTGACGGCGGTAATTGTGGCGGTTGGATTGCTCCTTGATGATGCGATCGTTGTCATCGAGAATATCGAGCGCCATTATCACAGCCTCGGAAAGCCCATCACCAGGGCAGTGGTGGATGGTCTCAATGAAATCCTGCTGGCAGACTGGGCAGGCACATACACGACTGTGATAGTGCTTCTGCCCATCATGTTCATTGGCGGTTATGTGCAAAGGATTCTCAGGCAGTTTACCGTTGTCCTGGCACTTTCCCTCATTGCCAGCTATATCATTTCTGTCACTGTCATCCCGCTTCTTGCCCCATATCTTGTGCAAGGCAAACACAAGAAGAATTTTCTTGAAAAGCTTGCTGACCTCTTTGGCATCTATATCCTGGATCCTGTCAGGGACTTCTTTGTCCAGCTCGCCCATTTTGCCATAAGGCACAAGCTCCTTTTCATAATTCCTGGAATCATCCTTTTTGGGATAAGCATGAAGGTGGTTATGCCCCTTGCAGGCAGGGACCTGATGCCGCCCATGGACACAGGAATAGTCAAGATTGCCTTCGAGGCAGAATCTGATTCATCCATTTCCCAGGTTGAGACAATTGCCAAGAAGGTCGAGAAAATCCTCGAAGGCATGCCTGGCCTAAAATCCATCTCCACTGTGGTTGGGTCTGAACCTGGTGTCGTCAGTTTTGGCACTGGCCAGATACCCCAGCAGGGCCTCGTTACAGCCCATTTTGTGGACAGGTTCCACAGAAAGAAGACGATCTGGCAGATGGAACAGGAGATTAGGGACAAGGCAAAGGATATTGCCGGAGTCAAAAATTTTGACGTGTTTGAATTTGGCGCCACACCCCTTTCGTCCATCTCCGCCCCTGTGGACATAATGCTCACCGGGCCCGATCCCAAGATACTGGACAGGCTTGCCAATGAGGTCGCATCCAGGCTCATGCAGGTCCGGGGGTTGACCACTGTTACACGCTCATGGTCCATGGACAAGGTTGAGATACTGGTAAAGGTGAATGTGGAGAAGGCGAAGATCTATGGACT
>JAADCZ010000169.1 GCA_013154175.1 Thermodesulfobacteriota bacterium | reverse complement strand
GAGCCAGGGTCAAAAAGGTTTTCAAGGTACCACTGGTATTCAAGGGGAAAATGGTGGCCGCATGTGGGGCACACCCCGCTGAACTCTCCGTAAAGGTCCGGCACCCAAAGGTCCTTACAGCCATACTTTTCCGCATTTGGGCAGCTTACTGTCTTGTCCTCATTGGCAAGGGGGCTGATGTACTGCTCCCAGTCCTGCATGAAGATGCTCTTTCTCAAAGGGTCCTGCTGGTTGACTCCGTTGGCTGGCTTTGGCTTTGGAAAGACAAAGTCATAGGCCACGCGCACCGGTTCGGTAACTGTCTTCAGGAATACAGAACCCTCGCTTGAGACCTCTTCGATTATCTTCTGGACCTGGCGGGAATGCTGCCTCAGGAGCCCGTAGCGGATGTCGTAGTAGTTCTGTTTCAGGGAATCAACGGCCTTTTCGAGGCGCTTCGTAAGGGGCTGTTTGAGCACGTCGTAGCCCTTGCCCATTGCCCTGTACTTCTTGGAGCGAAGCTCGAGGAGCCGCTTCTTCTCTGAATCGGTAAGGGACCACTTGATATGTATCTTGAACTCATCCTTGAATGAGTCAAACTTCTCCTGGCTTTGTCTCTTGAGTGCGTAGGATCTAAAGGCCCTGAAACTCTTTGTCTGAAGCACCACCTCGTCTGTGGCACGAACCATCTCGTATCGTAGCCTCTTGAAAAAGGCAAAATCACCGCGCCTTGCCCCAAGCGGAGGCTCTTCAATGATCCTGTCGATGGTTTTCAGCTTGAGGTTATCCTCTGCGGTCATCTTGAGCTGGGCAGCACAGTGTTCCACAAGCTCCCTTGGGACCTTGCCTCCCTCCTTGATGCGCCCCTCGATGGCAGCGGCACCTTCCGGAGATATGACTGAGTAGTACCCACGGGACGCCATGAGCCTTATATCCGCAAGCCCAATGGCCTCTGCACCGCCTGAGCCACCCTCTGAGATGAAGGCGACGATGGGCACACGCAGCCTCGACATCTGAAACAGGTTTCTTGCTATCTGCTGGGCCGCACCTGGGTAGTCCTCAATGGGGTATGCACCTGGAGTGAAGATGTAACTGTGGATTGGGATGCCCTCGGTCTCTGCCACCTTCATGTACCGAAGGGCCTTTTCATTACCCCAGGGCTTGGCACACCCTCCATTTCTGAATTCCTCGCCGTAGCCCTTTTCATGGCCAATCACCATGACCTGATGGTAGTAAATCTTGTTTTTTACGCGTCGGGTAATGGTTGCACGGGCCACAACCACGGCAGGGTCGATGTTGCACTCTCCGTCCCCGCCAAGTTCCGTGAACGAGTCGTAACAGTTCTCGAGGATGTCCTGGAGGGTGAAGCGCTGGGGACTTCTTACAATGTTGACTATTTCAATGGGGGAAAGATCCTGGGCGACCTGGTCTTCCAGGAATTCGAGCCTCTTGTCTATGCGGTCCATTTCCACAAAGAGCTCGTCCTCCCGCATGTCGAACATATTTGCCCTCAGGGTCTGGACCCTGTCGAGCAAGTCCTGGAGGCTGCCCCACTCTATTCCGCCCTTTATATCTGCAAGGTAGTTGATACGGTCGGCAAGCTCTGTAAGATACTTGCCTCTATCTAAAAGCCTTTTTTGCTCCATCTAATTTTCTTTATTTGATTGATTCAAAACTGTTGTTTTTTCAGTTGATTTTTTTGATTTTTGCCGAGTTTATAGAAATCTCAAGACGTCGTCCACCTTCTCCTTAAGGTAATCGAGGTTGGTGACAATGGGCTGACCCATTGCATCCTCTCCCTCTATGCGGGTACGGGAGAGAAAATCCTTGGCCCTCATCTTTGCCTCTTCGGTATCCTGACCCCACACTATGGCCAAGGCCAGGTTAGGGTCATATTCTGTAGGAATCTCGTAGGGCTCATCCTGTGGAACATGGGTGTAGACCCGCAACCACGGCTCCTCAGGAAACTCGAATCTGGTGATGGTTCCACACCAGGGGGCAAAGTCCCTTTTGACATCCTCGGCAACTATCCTGAGTTCAATACTTGTTCCTTCAAAACTTACATGTTCCTGAGAGTATCTCAGCTTCTCCCCAAGGGCCGTCCTTATCTGTTCCTTGATGAGATTCACAGGGCCCTTCTGCTTGGAAATCCTGGAGATGCATGCGGAAATCTCGTTTTCAACCTGTATCCTGGTGTTGACCTCTAAAAGGTATGGGCTTCCGTCCCGGGTCACGATCCATTCCCATGTGCCAACATTGTCATACTCCACCTCTTTGGCCAGCCGTATGGAGTATTCCACGATCTGATCAAGGACCTTTCTGGCATCGAATGGGTATGTCACATAATCTGGGTCAAACCCTGGAGCCACCTCAACCCGCTTCTGGCGCCCGGTACTCTGGATGGTACAGTTCCTGGTTCCGAAATGGACAACCTCTTTATGTTTGCTGCACAGAAGCTGCACTTCCAGGTGATGGTAGTCCTTCATGCACTGCTCTATCAAGACCCCTTCATCTCCAAACTGACGCTTGGCATAATTCTGGATGCGACGATAGACCTGCCTGAAGATGTCCAGATGAGTGACTTCCTCGATACCCATGCCGCCGCCCCCTGCCGAGGCCTTGACCAGTATGGAAGGTCTCTTTATTCCCTGTTCCCTTTGACGCTGAAACAGCTCCTCTGCAAGGGCCTCTGCCTCAATTTCACTATAGATTGGCTCATCGGAGCCAGGGATCACAGGGATGTTTAAAGACTTCGCTATCTTTTTGGTATTTATCTTACTGCCAAGGTCCTTTATCACTTCCCACCTGGGCCCGATGAAGGTGATGGGTCTGTTTCTGCCTGTGGCCCTTCTGGCAAAACGAAAGTCTTCGGAAAAAAAGCCATATCCTGGGTGCACAGCCGTGGCCCCGGCCTGATCGGCCACGGAAAATATCTCGTTTGGGTCCTTGTAGTTTGCAATCTTGTAAGCGGCGTCTTTGCCCTTTTCAACAACTGCTTGCCTGACGTGCCCTGAGTGCCTGTCCTCTTCTGTGTAAACCACCACGAAGTCCAGACCGAGCTGTCTGCATGCGCGCATTATCCGGATGGCAATCTCGCCCCTGTTGGCTATTATTATCTTATTTCTTCTCACAGCTAAATTTTTTCAAAAAAATAGTGGCAGTTTTTTTTGGGCTACTGTATATTTGCTGACTTGCCTGCATTTCGCCATGCATGAGTGTAGACCGTTTGGGATTTTACCTGATAATGACAAAAAGACAAACCAGATTTTCAAGATTCTCATTATCGGGTAATTGATTGAATCACTAACAACAATTTTTAACATTTTTTAAACAGTGCCCTGGCTTGTGCACCAGGTGATTAAAAAGGAGGGCATGACAATGGCTAAAATCGAGTATGGATTTGGTCAGCACCTGATGCTTGACGGATACGGTTGTGATCGTGAAAAGCTCATGGATCTCAATGGAATTTATGACTTTTTGAGTCGATACCCCGACGAAATCAATATGACCAAAATTATGCCCCCTTATGTGTTCAAGTATTCAGGCAAGGTGCCCGAAGACTGGGGCATTTCCGGATTCGTGCTTATAGCTGAGAGTCACATCAGCATTCACACATTCCCAGACAAGCTGTACCTGAGCCTGGATATCTTCTCCTGCAAGCAGTTTGATGCAGATCTTGCCATCAAGCACATTAAAGAGATTTTCTCCATTGAGAAACTGGAGATAAAGCTCCTAAGCAGGGGGCAGGAGTTCCCCAAGGTCATCAGAAGCGTTCAGGAGTTCATCAAGGACGAGCGTAGCCACATGACCGTTTAATTGGCCCATGGGATGCCAATTCCTTGGCCAAGATTTTGCCACAAGTTTTGAAGATGCCGGCTTTGTTATAAGCCCATTTCCCTATGATTCCACGGCAAGTTATGGTTCCGGGGCCAGAAACGGCCCCGCCAGGATTCTTGAGGCCTCTACCCAGCTGGAACTCTTCGACGAAGAGCTAGAGTCACTACCCTACAAGGCCGGCATCCACACTTTCCCCATACCAGAAGTCCCAGTCGAGCCTGAAAAGGCAAAAGGGCTGGCCAGACACCTTGCCTCAAACATATTGGAACATGGCAAGATACCCGTGTTCCTGGGCGGGGATCACTCCATTACCATCGGGGTGATAGAAGCCGTGGCAGGCCACTTTCAAGGTGATATAACCCTGCTTCAACTGGACGCCCATACTGACATGCGAGACACCTACCAGGGCACACCCTTGAGCCATGCATGTGTTGCCCGGCGTGCAAGCGAGCTTTGCCCAGT
>JAADCZ010000125.1 GCA_013154175.1 Thermodesulfobacteriota bacterium | reverse complement strand
CGCCAAAGAGCTCCTTGTTCTTGACCACCTGGATTATCTCTGTCTCCTTTGAACTCCGCACCCTGGTGAAGTAGTCCACCTTCACAGGCCTCACCTCAGCGCGTCTGCCCTCGATATCCAGCCTGGTCACCTGAAAGCTTTCACCCCTATGAAGATATATGGCCCCAGGATGAAGCTCCCTGAAAACCCTGTAACCGTCCACCGAACCTATTGTGGTGCCATTTTCCACATTCACAATCTGATAGGCCTTTCCTGCACCACGAAGGTCAACCTCGCGCTGGGGATACTTCCTGAGACTCATGAGTGAGGCACCATCCCCGCTTAGAAAAAGCCTGCCCCTGTCCAGCAGGCCCCTTGCCAGGGACCTTACCCCTTCATCCTTTAGCAAGGGCTCGTCCAGGCCAATGGGTGCCTCTGATGCAGCACAGACCAAGTGCTTCTCCACTACCCGCGGATTTGTCACATTCACAACGGCCTTTTCAGTTGGCCGCTCAACCAGCTCCTTTGGATTGTTTAAAAAATACCTGTCCAGGGCATCCTCTCCGGCCACCATTATCACTGCCGACTCCCTGGAGCTCCTGCCCACACGGCCTCCCCTCTGGCGCAGAGACATAAGGGTTCCTGGGTAGCCCACCAGCACACATAAGTCCAAAAGGCCAATGTCTATACCAAGCTCCAAAGCACTCGTTGAGATAACTGCCAGAAGCTCTCCGTCTGAAAGCTGTTTTTCAACGAGCCTCCTTTCTTCAGGAAGGAACCCGGCCCTGTATGCAGAGACCTTGCCAGCAAGACTTCCTGCCCGCTGGCCAACCCACAGACTTACAAGCTCGGTAAGTTTCCTCGACTGGGTGTAGCATATGGTCCTGAGCCCCCTTTTGAGTGCAGCAAGTATCAGCTGAACTGCAGTCTGGGCAGCTCCTGCACCCTGGGGGTCAACGAGGAGCAGGTGGCGCCTTCCCTTGGGCGCTCCGCTCTTTGTAACCCCATGAAACTCAAGGCCTGTAAGCTGCCTTGAAAGCTCCAATGGGTTTCCAACCGTGGCAGAGCTCAAGATAAAGGTGGGCCTCGACCCGTAGCGTTCACAGATGCGTATAAGACGCCTGAACACCCAGCCCATATTGCTCCCCATAATCCCCCTGTAGGAATGGACCTCATCCACCACGACAAACTTGAGATTGCGCCAAAAGTTGGCCCAGCGGTCGTGATAGGGCAAAAGGGAAAGGTGCAGCATGTCGGGGTTGGTAAAGAGGCAGTTGGGAGGGTTGGCCCTTATCTTTCCGCGCCTGTAGGAAGTGGTGTCTCCATCATAGATGGCAGAGGTCACCTTGACCCCCTGGATGGGTGCTGACAGCCGGCCAAGGACAGAAAGCTGGTCCTGGGCGAGGGCCTTTAGGGGAAACAGATAAAGGGCTGTGGCCCAGGGTTCCACAATGGCCCTTTCGAGTATTGGAATATTGTAAATGAGGGACTTGCCGCTTGCCGTCGGGGTTGCAACCACGACATGCCTGCCATCCCTTACGAGGTCAATGGCCTGGGCCTGATGGGTGTATAGGCTGCCAAGGCCAACGCGGTCAAGGGCCTTTGCAAGGGGGCCTGGAAGGGGGCGGGAAAGTCGTGCGAATCGGGCATCCTGACCCTCTTCGGTATGACAGTAGACTATCAGCTTGCCAAGGGTCTTTGAGGCCTTAAAGGCCCGAAGATATTCGGTTACTGACGGCGAATCCATGTGACAGGCACATTCTCAATCACAGCCCTTCCAGATGACAGGTGCAGTTGGCAAATCTCAGGACCTTCACTCCATCTGGATAGGAATCCACCCTGTTTAGACACGCATAGTCCTGGTGGAGGCTGAAAAGGTTTTGAAGATCCATGCCAAGGAGTTTGCACATAAACACCCTGTTTATACCGCCGTGGGCTATTATGGCAACTCTTTTGCCATAGTTGCCCTCGAGGCACCCTTCAAAGACCTGCCTTGAGCGATTCCACAGGTCAGACAGGCTCTCCCCGCCTGGAGGCCTGTATGTGGAAAGGTTGGACATTCGCCTTTCCATCTCTCCAGGCCAGGATTCATCTATTTCCTCCCAGCTCTTGCCTTGCCACTTGCCAAAATCAATCTCCCTGAGCCTTTCTTCCTCAAATATTCGTTCCTTTGGAACCGTGGTGATGTGTCTGGCAATATAACGACACCTGGAAAGGTCACTCGTGACCACTGCGTCAAGATCCAGGGTATCGAGCCTTCTGGCGCACAGGATGCTTTGCCTCTTGCCCGTTTCTGAAAGGGGTATATCCATCTGGCCATAGAACACCCCGGAAGGAAAATCCACCTGGCCGTGCCTTACAAAAAAGACCTCTACCCTATCTGTGTCCAAAGTGCAGCTCCTGCCACGAAGAGTATCGTTTCTACAGATTCAAGATGGGCACCGAGGCAGTCCCCTGTAACGCCGCCAAAACGCGCCCTGAAATATGCAGCAGACACCACGGACATTACAACAGAGGCGCCAAAGAGGTAAAGCCCGAGCACCTGCAACAAGAACCAGGCTGCAGCAAGACTGCTCAAGGCCGCAATGATTACAGCCGGGTAGTTTCCCCTGCCGCAAAAGGGGGTGCCAAGACCATCACTCTGCCTAGCATACCTGCTCATGGAGGCAAGCCCCACCAGTGACCACCTGGAAAGACATGGCACCAGGATGAGAAACTGCCAGGCTCCATGACGGCAGATTGTCACCATTGACATTGTCTTTAGCAAAAGAACGCTCACAACTGCCACCACACCAAGGGAGCCTGCAGCGCTGTCCTTCATGATTTGAAGTGCCCTCGAAGGCTCTGCCCTGCTGCCAATGGCATCTGCCGTGTCACACAGGCCATCGAGGTGAAGGGATCTCGTAAGAAAGGCCAGGCCCACAGCCAGGAGCGCTGCCAGGGGCTCTGGTTCGAGCATTGGGGAAAGGGCCCAGTAGATAGCCGCAATCAGGGCCCCAAGGATGAGCCCTACCACAGGAAAGTATGCAAGTGCCCCTTTGAATTCCTCCTTAGATACCTCCAGCCGCGGAACAATGGTTATGATGGTGAGAAATTGCAGGGCCAGGATAAAGCTCTTGATGGTCAACCTCCTGGATGTCAGTCATCCCATTCCGTCCTGATTCTCTGGATGACCTTTTCTACAAAGGGCAATCTGTCTGGTGCGCACACGCCAAAGAGCGGGGCCCCTTGTTCGAGAAGGTCCCCATGTTTGAAATATACCTTGTAGAGCACTCCAGAGGGGCCATCGTATGAAAGAAGCGTATCCCTCTTCATAAGGGACATAATTAGTATCTCATCCCCTTCCTTTATTGTGAGGGCCTTTGTCTTTGCCTTTTCGATGGCCGCACCAATCTCAGGGGTGAAGAAATACCTGGCACGCTGGGGAGCAGGATAGATATGGAGGACCTCCCTGAGTATCCTGTCGATTATTTCGTCCCTGCTAAGACGATGACGAATCACCATTATGGGCTCGCCAGCCTGCACGAAGCGGCCGTCCAGGTGGCTTCTAAGCTCTGCCACAAACCCCGTGTACTTCGAGGTCATCCTCTTGGGGTTGCCCTCCCGCTCCAGTACGTAGAGCAAGGTCCCTGGTCTGTGTTTCCACTTGCCTGTTGGGCCGCTTACCTCCTGGCCTTCCTTAACGTGGATGTGGACAAATCCCGTGTGGGGGGCGTTGATGGAGTGATCCTCATAGGGGTGCGACTTGTATTTTCTTAGCAGATCATTGAGGTTTATTTCCATATCATGCCTACTGTCATGCCTACTTGTAGTACAAATGTGGCCCTCCCATTGTCATAAGGGCCTCAAAAAGGTTCTTTCTAAACTCACGCCTGTCCCAGATTCCTTGAATGTGCCCGCGTTTGAGGGCGTTTCTTGCGCTGTGATAATCTGGCGGCACATCGGTTCCTGTTGTCTCCCGAATGACCCTTGGGCCGGCAAAACCTATGCGTGAAGACCTGATTCCCACCTGATATGGGGAACAGCCAAGAAAGCTGGCCACCGGCCCTGCATAGGAGTTGTTGTCGTAAACCACTATGTAGAGTCCGCCGCTATCAATGTATTCCCGCACGACCAGGGTGCACCTTGGCATCTGTATGACCCCGAGGGTGCCTTCGTGGATGCGGATTCCACCGGTTGTATGGATGTAGGCGAGAAACGGACGCCTCGTGGTCCGGGCCCTGTCGCAGGCACGGATGAACTTCTCCCCTTCTGCAGACCCAACTGTGCCGCTTCTGAAGTCGCTGTAGAGCATGGCCACAACGATCTTTATGTCGAAAACCGATGCATCGAAGGTGATGATTCCCGACCTTCGGCCAGTTCGTTCAATGGCCTTCTTGAGCTTCTCATCAAAACCCTTGAAGTTCAA
>JAADCZ010000127.1 GCA_013154175.1 Thermodesulfobacteriota bacterium | reverse complement strand
TTCTTAAAATTTTGCCTTTCGAAAAGGGGCCAGGACATACTCAAGGCCTGCCGACTAATTCCAGTATATCCGCGGGGTTACACAGGCCGTGATCTGCCCATTGAAAGACTTAAGGGCAAAGGCAAGAAACACTAGGCATCCACAATTTCTGTTCCCACGCCTGCGTCTGTAAAGAGCTCAAGCAGTATGGCATGCTCCCTTCTTCCATCAAGGATGTGGGCCTTTTTTGTACCCTGCCTTATGGCCTTGAGACACGCCTTGAGCTTTGGGATCATCCCTCCGCTTACCATGCCCTTCTCTAGGGCTCCCTCGACTTCCTTTACTGTCATGGAATGGATCAAGCGCTGCTCTTCTCCCTCGCCCCCTGGCCCAAGGACCCCTGGCACATCAGTTAGAAGAATGAGCTTTTCTGCCTTTAGCCTTCCGGCTATTGCCCCTGCAACCAAGTCGGCATTTATGTTGTAGGCCCTGGAATCAGGCCCAACACCAACCGGAGCTATGACTGGGATAAACCCCTCCTTTTCTAGGGCAACGAGGACCTCGGGGTTCACCTTGGAGACCTTTCCCACCCTGCCTATGTCAATAATCTCAGGGGGTCTTTCATCACCGCTGTATTTATAGATCTTCATCTGCTCTGCCTGGACGAGCTCGCCATCTCGGCCTGAAAGCCCAACTGCCCGGCCTCCCAGGCGGTTGATAAGCCCAACGATCTCCTTGTTCACAGTGCCAACGAGGACCATTTCCACAACGCTCATGGTCTCATCATCTGTCACCCTTTGCCCTTCGACAAAGGTGGGCTTTATCCCCATCCTGTCCATTATGGAGCTTATCTGGGGCCCGCCGCCATGGACTATGATGGGATTAATTCCCACATATTTCATGAGGATGATGTCCAGGGCAAACTTTTCCTTGAGCCCCTCATCAACCATGGCGTGGCCACCATACTTTATGACAATGGTCTTTCCATAAAAACGCTTTATATAGGGAAGTGCCTCAACGAGCACCTGTGCTGTAACCGATGATGAAGTGGGCATATCAAAGCTCCTGTCCTAAAGGATAAATCTGCTAAGATCCTGATCTTCAAGGATGTCTGCCAGTTTTTCCTGTACGTAACTGGCCGTTATTCGAATTGTCTGGGGGCCAATGTCCGGCGCTTCAAAGGAGACCTCCTCGAGGAGCCTTTCCATAACGGTATGAAGGCGCCTTGCGCCAATATTTTCCGTTCTGGAGTTCACCTCAAAGGCAATCTTCGCTATCTCGTTGATGGCCTCCTCTTCAAAGACAAGATCGATCTCCTCTGTTGCCATAAGTGCCTTGTACTGGGTCACAAGGGCATTTTCAGGCTCGACAAGTATGCGGGCAAAGTCATTCTGGGTAAGGGAATCGAGCTCCACCCTAATGGGAAAGCGGCCCTGAAGCTCTGGCAGAAGATCCGAAGGCTTTGCCACATGGAAGGCACCGCTTGCTATAAAAAGGATGTGGTCGGTTCTGACAATGCCATACTTGGTGTGCACGCTTGTTCCTTCAACTATTGGAAGAAGATCACGCTGCACCCCTTCCCTTGAGACATCTGGCCCGCCTTTGGCCGAAGAGCCTGCTGCTATCTTGTCGATTTCATCGAGAAATATGATGCCAGACTGCTCGACCCTGGCAACGGCCTTTTCCACAACCTTGTCCATATCGATGAGACGGCCAGCAGCCTCCTGCTCAAGTATCTTTCTGGCCTCCTTGACCTTCATCTGCCGTCTCTTTCTCTTCTTTGGAAAGATGTTGGAGAGCATGTCCTGGAGGTTGGACTGCATGTCCTCCATGCCGGCAGCGGCAAATATCTCCACCATTGGGGCAGCGGGCCGGGATGAGACCTCTAGCTCAACAGGCCTATCATCCAGCTTTCCCTCCCTCAACATCTGCCTGAAACGCTCCCTTGTGCTGGTATCGGACGAAGACTCCTCTGGCGCAGTTGTGGGGCGGGGAAGCAGCAGGTCCAAAAGCCTCTCTTCTGCCTGCATTCTGGCCTTTTCCTGGACCTTTTGCTTTTCCTCGGCCTTTACCATGTCAACGGCAAGGTGGGTCAGGTCCCTGATCATGGACTCCACATCCCTGCCAACATAGCCAACCTCGGTAAATTTGCTTGCCTCTATCTTTAAAAAGGGAGACTTGGCAAGACGAGCGAGACGCCTTGCGATTTCGGTCTTTCCCACACCAGTGGGACCTATCATGATTATGTTTTTGGGGGCAATTTCGTCCCTGAGTTCCTCAGGCACCTGTTGCCTACGCCACCTGTTTCTGAGGGCAATTGCCACGGATCTCTTTGCCTTGGCCTGACCTATTATGTACTTATCGAGTTCTGCTACTATCTGCCTTGGCGTCAAAGGCTGAATGTCATCCATAAGTTCCAGATTTTTCATTTTGCTATTCCTCAATACCCTCGAAAACAAGATTGTGATTGGTGTAGATGCATATATCTCCGGCTATTTCTAGGGCCTTTTTGGCTATCTCCTCTGCATCAAGGTCACTGTGGGCCACGAGCGCCCTGGCTGCAGCCAAGGCATAGGGCCCGCCTGAACCTATGGCTATTATGCCATCATCTGGTTCTATCACATCTCCAGAGCCGGAGATTAAAAGCGTGTGCTCCTTATCGGCAGCAATAAGCATCGCCTCGAGGCGACGCAGGAGCTTGTCTGTTCGCCAATCCTTTGCAAGCTCTACTGCTGCCCGCAAAAGGTTTCCGCCGTGGGCCTCGAGCTTTGCATCGAGCCTTTCAAAAAGGGTAAAGGCATCGGCTGTTGCACCTGCAAAGCCCGTTATCACATTGCCGTTAAAGAGACGCCTGACCTTTCTGGCGTTCTTTTTGACCACAGTGTTTCCCAACGTCACCTGACCGTCACCGGCAAGAACCACCTTGCCTTTGTGACGTACCGCTATAACAGTCGTTCCCTTGAATGATTCCATAAAAGGCCTCTATGAGAAGTTTTTTTGAGGGCTCCAGTGGGGCTTGGATACCTATTAATAACAACGGGAAGGTTCAAATACAATGGCTTTGAACAAAAAAGCAGCCGCGACCCTCTTGGGCCGTGGCTGCCTGTTGAGCTTTATTTAGGAATTACAGGAACCCGGGCTATGGAATCACCCTGACGGCACAAACCTTGTACTCTGGAGTCAAGGTCTTTGGATCCATACCAGGGCTCGTCAGGAAGTTGGTGAGGGTGTCCTGATGGTGGAAAGTCATGAAGACAGTTCCTGGTTTGCTTCTCTCAGTCACCTTCACCCTGGCCTTTATCTTGGCCCTCCTTGATTCCACTGCCACCATGGCTCCATCCTCGACGCCAAGTCGGGAGGCGTCTTCAGGATGCATCTCCACCAGCTCCTCTGGGCAGATTAGGTCAAAGCCTTCACAGCGCCTTGTCATGGAGCCGTTGTTGTAATGCTCAAGACGCCTTCCTGTTACGAGGACCAGTGGATACTCCTCATCTGCCTCCTCCTCTGGGATGATGTAGGAGACAGGTACAAAGGAGCCCTTGCCCCTTGGGAAGCTCTCGGTATGGAGTAGCGGAGTACCCGGATGGTCTTCTGACGGACATGGCCAGACCACTCCGGTTTCCCCAAGCCTGTCGTAGGAAATGCCGCCGTAGGCAGGCGTAAGCTTGGCTATCTCAGCCATAATCTGGTCTGGCCCCGTGTAGAACATGGGGTAACCAGTGGCCTGGGAGACCAGACATATTATCTCCCAGTCGGCCTTTGCCTTCCCTGGTGGGTCTATGACCTTTGTTACCCTTCTTACCCGCCTTTCACCGCTTGTGAAGGTGCCATCCTTTTCGTAGAAACATGCTGCAGGAAGCACCACATGGGCGAACTTTGCGGTCTCTGTAAGGAACATATCCTGAACCACCACGAAATCCATGGCCTTGAGGGCCTTGTGGACGTGGCCAATGTTGGATTGTGTCTGGGCTGGATCGTAGCCTACGCAGTAGAGCCCCTTGAACTTTCCTTCAAGGGCTGCATCGTACATCTGGGGCTCAAGGAGCCCATCTGTCACTGGCAGGCTGTTCACACCCCATGCCTTTGCAAACTTCTCCAGGACCTCTGGATCATCAGTGGCCTGATAACCAGGGAAGGTGTATGGCAATGTTCCCATGTCACAGGCCCCCTGCACGTTGTTCTGGCCCCTAAGTGGGTTGATTCCATTATGTGGCTTTCCAACGTGACCTGTTGCCAGAACAAGGTTTGCAAGGGCAATAACGCCAGCAGTACCGCCCTTATGCTCGGCAACTCCAAGCCCATAGAGGATGAGGGAGTTCTTGGACGAGGCGTACTTTCTGGCAGCCTTTCTCACAAGTTCAGGATCGACATCTGTAATCTGATACACCTTTTCAGGCGGATAGTCCTGAACATGCTTCTTTATGGCATCAAACTGTTCAGTCCTGTTTGCAATGAACTCTTCGTCTATGAGACCCTCGTCAATAATGGTGTACAGGATGGAGTTTAGAAGGGGTATGTTGCCACCAGGCGCAACCCTGAGCCAGATGCCATCTGGCTGCTCTTCAGCAATTGCAGCCACATCTGTACGCCTTGGGTCTATGACTATCAGGTCTGTGCCCTTTCGGGCCGCCTCTGCCACCTTCAGCCCGATGATTGGATGGGCCTCGGTGGTGTTGGACCCGCAAATCAGTAAGCAATCGGTTCCAACTATCTGCTCGAAAGGAGTTGTTGCTGCTCCGCTTCCCAGTGTTGCCAGCAGACCGCTGACAGAAGGAGCGTGTCAGACCCGGGCACAGTTATCTACGTTGTTCGTGCCCCAGGCGGCTCTAGCCAGTTTCTGTAGCAGATAGTTCTCTTCGTTGGTACATCTCGATGAGGCAAGCACCCCTAGGGCATCGGAACCAAAGTTGTCCCGGATGGTGTTGAATCTTGCTGCCAACACCCGAAGGGCCTCATCCCAGTCCACCTCTCTGAAGGGCTCATCGATGGAATCCCTGACAAGAGGGCTCCTGAGCCTGTCTTCATGCCTGTAGAAGGTGTAGCCGAACCTGCCCTTCACACACAGCTGGCCCCAGTTTGGCGGACGCGACCTGTCTGCCTTAATCTCGAGAATGGAGCCATATTTCGATATTACGTCCACGCTGCAGCCTGTGCCGCAGTAGGTACACACGCTCTTGACTGCAGTGACCTGCTCTGGAAAGAGCGGTGTGACAAGGTCCTTCTTGGACAGTGTGCCAGTTGGGCAGGCGTCGACACAGGCACCGCAGGAAACACACTTGTCATTTAGTTTTATTGAAACGTCCTCGATTACGCGGCCCTCATCATCCCATTTGACATCGAGCTCAAGGGCCCCGTACTGACAGCTTCTTTCACACCTCGAACAGCCAATACACTTGTTGGCATCTATCACAATAAAGGGATGGCTCTTATCCACCGGATACTTGAGCCTGGTACGGGCAACGTTTGCCTTTACCTTATAATCGACGCACAGCTCGCGATATGTACACTTTGATAGGCCAAGACATCCGCACTGGAGACACCTTTTGGCTTCTCTAACGGCCATCTCCTCTGAAAAACCAAGGGTAGCCTCGTCAAAATCGTGGATGCGTCTCTCTGGCGGCCTCGTGGGCATAACCTCGTTTAGCTGAATAGAGTAGCCATCGAAGTTGTGCATATCCACATCTTCGAAACGCTTGCCCTTGGTAAAGTTGAACCTTGCCTCGGTGAAGCCCGCCTTTTCCTTCATGAGGAATTCATGAATGGAATCGGCAGCCCTTCTACCACCGGCAACGGCCTGAATTACCGTCCTGGAGCCTGTAGCCACATCTCCGCCTGCATAGATGCCGTCCACGTTTGTCTTCATGGTGCTGGGATGTGTCTTTATGGTCTTTCTCGGGGTTAGGGCAATGGATGCCTCTATCTCCCCGTAACTCTGGAAGGTAGGGTCTCCCTGCTGACCAAGGGCGGAAATGATTGTATCCCCTGTCCAGTAGAGGCGAGAGCCAGGCATTGGAACAGGATGGCGGATGCCCCGCTCATCTGGCTCATCCAGGATGGTACGGGCCATTTCCACCTTAAGCTTGCCATCTTCCTTGGTTATCTTGAGGGGGGTTGCCATGAGGAAGAACTGTACGCCTTCCTTCTCTGCCTCTTCTATGTCGCGCTGATGGGCAGGAAGCTCCACCCTGGACCGGGGATAAATGACAGTGACATTCTTTGCCCCAAGCCTTCTGGCACTTCTGGCTGCATCAACGGCAATGTCACCACCGCCTACGATGAGCACCTGCTCGCCAATGTCGGGCTTTTCCCCCATGTTCACTTCCTTCAGGAACTTGAGCCCGCAGATGGCAAGCTCCGAGCCTTCTATCTCAAGCTTTTTCTGCCTTGAAAGGCCTGTGGCAATAAAGACCGCACCAAAGCCTTCATCCTTGAGGTCCTTGAGTGTGAAGTCCTCTCCCCATCTCTTCTTGAGTCTAACGTGAACGCCGAGATTGAGGATGTTCTGGACTTCCTTGTCCACCTCCTTGTTTGGAAGCTTGTAGCCTGGAATTCCAAAGCGTAAAAGTCCGCCAAGCTTCTCCTCAGCCTCAAAGATGGTGACATCATGCCCTTTTTTGCGAAGGAAATAGGCGCATGAAAGCCCGGCCGGGCCTCCACCAATGATTGCCACCTTCTTGCCAGTTGGCTTTCCGACGGTGTCGTCCCTGAAGCCTACCTCTGATGCATAGTCTGCAACAAAGCGTTTCAGGTGGTTGATGGCAATTGGCTCATCGAGAAGGATGCGCCTACACCTCGTTTCACAAAAACGCGGGCACACCCTGCCAACGGAGATTGGCAAGGGGTTCTTCTCCTTGATGAGCATGAGGGCGGCCTTGTATTCGCCCTTGGCTATGAGATTTACATAGCCTTGTACATTGATTCCTCCAGGGCATGTCAGGTTACATGGAGCTCGGCAGTCGCCGTAGTGGCTCTCTGCAAGGGCCGTGAGCCTCTCCTTTCTGAAGGCATCGAGCTCCTTGGAACGAACAGTGATGACCTGTCCGTCCTCTGCAGGGGTGTTACATGCCCTGACTCTTCCTGCTCCTTCCACCTCAACCATGCACAGGAGACAGGGGTTCTTTGGCTCAGAGCCACCCTCTAGGTGACAAAGGGCAGGAATCTTGATACCTGCTGCCTTTGCCGCCTCTAAAATGGTCTGGCCCTTTTGCGCCTCTATCTCCTGGCCGTCTAACGTGATTTTGATTGTCTCAGCCATGTCTACCTTTCCATACAAAAATGGTGGGCAAAACCCACCATTTAATAATACCTTTTGAACACTAAATTTTAAAGTTCCAACCAGGATTCCGAGAAAATGGTCTTGCCCATAAGCACCCTGGTTGTCTTGTAGTATTCCATTTCCTTGTCAGACAGGGTTGATGGATCTGGCTCGTTTCCGTCCATGATGTCGTGGACAAGCTTCACAAGCTCCGGACGCTCGCCGTGGGCAAGCTCCATGAGCTCCTGGTCGTATGCGTCCACGATTGCAGACCAGATGCCCACCTTCATGAGCATGGCAAGATAGGCCCTGTTGAGATATGGGCGAAGATGGGCCTCAACCCCGTTGGAAACATTGGAAAGCCCCACGGTGCTCTTTACGCCAGGGGCGATATCTGGAAGCATTGCCATGAACTCCAGGCCACTCATCACCTGTTCCGAGCCCAGGGTGATGGGCGTTGCAATGGGGTCGATGAGTATCTTCTCGTTGGGGATGCCTGCCTCGTTCATGGCCATGGTCAGATCCACAGTCATGGCTGCCCTTTCATTAGAATCCCTGGGCATTCCATCAACGCCCCACAGCAGCCCCACGACGTAGCAGCCTGTTTCCGCTGCCACTGGAATGAGCTTCTTCATCCTCTCTGGCTGGAGCGAGATGGAGTTCATGATGTGCTGCTTGGGATTCTTGGCAGCCCTCATGCCTGCAATGAGGGCATCAGCATTTGTGGTATCCAGGGACAAGGGACAATCGGTAACCTCTTCGACCACCCTCACTATCCAGGGCATCAGCTCTGTGCCATCCTTTCTGGCAGGGCCAATGTTCAAGTCCAGGTAGTCGCCGCCAAAGGCCACCTCTTCATGGGCCATTTCAACAATGGGCCTAGGGTCCCTGGCCCTCATGGCGTCCCCTGTACGTTTACCCATTATATTGATGCTTTCAGCTATACATTGAACGTACATATCCCTTCCTCTTCGTTAGGTTATTGTTGGTTATCAGCCTTCTGGCTGCCAGCTCTTGAGATAGGAGGGAAGATGGCTTGCCTCCCTCGGACCAATTTGTATCTTCCAGTCGGGCAGCTCTTCCTCCAGCTCACCCTTAATAGAGGCGAGATAACCCGGAATGATCAGGCTTCTGTGTTTTACCTTGTCCTCAATGCCGCTCTTCTTCACGAACTGGGCTATGAGGTCGGCGCTGAACTTGCCAGCTGCCCAAGCGGTCAGGACTGAAAGACCTTCTGTATCCTTAATCAGCAGCCAGGACGGCACCTTGGAACCCTCGATTTCTCCAGACACGATAAAGTAGGTCAGGGAGAAGTTACAGGTGATGAGCACTGGAGAGTTCTCATCTGGTCCGTTGATTGGATAGATATCCTCCTGGACCACCATTGGCCTTTGAGGATCTGTAAAGATATTCAAACGCTCGAGGAGCAATGGAAAGAGCACATCCCCTTGGATATCGGAAAGCACACAGATCCCTGCATACTTGGCAATGAGCACAGAGGTAATCATTGCCTCGGTGAGGGAATCGTCAGTCATCTCGCAGGGGAAGGTGATGGTTGGGAAACCAAGGGGCTTATATTTGTGCTTCACTGCAGCCCTTCTGCACACAACCTGATCCTCGAAGACTGCCTTTATGGTGCGTGCTCCAGTATCCAGGACCAGGTCCTTCAGGCCCTCTCCCTGAATCTTCTCAGACAGCTCTGCAGTCTCGCCGATGGTTCCACCCTTGACTGCCAGAGGACATTCTGTCTCCTTGGCAACCGCCACCATATCATCCACGTTGGATGGAGTGGCAGCATAAAGCAAGGGCTTGTGCTCACCGCAGACTCCGGCACCTGCCTTAAGAGTCTGGGGGTTTTCACTCATGAGGATTATGGCAGCATCAGGGCACTCTTCCCTGACCTTGCCAACCAGGGCCGTAAAGGAGCCCTCATCCCCTGCTTCATCCTTGACGGCCACCAAGTCTGCCTTGAGCTCAACGCCAACTCGATCGTAACGCAGGCCGTTGAACCTGTTGAGCCGGGCGGCCACCTCATCGTCATCCATCTGGTTCGACACCAGTACAGCCAGCCCGGTTGGGTGTTCAAAGCGTTTCTCATGCCGGTAGAGACAGGTCTCCCCGCCTACCTCAAATTTATTGTCCCCGCTTCCAAGAACCACAGTGCGGATTGGCGGGGCACTGGCCTCCCCTACCTTCTCCTTGACTTCGTCGGAAACGTAGGGACATGCACCAATATCTTCCTGTCCGGCTGCCACCTTCATGGCAAAGGCCAGACATGTTGGCACACCACACTCCCCACAGTTTTTCTTGGGGAGCATCTTCAGGATTTCTATTCCTGTCAGACCCATGATTTTTCTCTCCTCTTAAACAACGCTGTCCATGGAAAGTGCCGGATGACCCTTCTCCTGCAGGAACTTCAATACTTCGTCCTCAGAAACCCCAACTTCCTCATCTGCAATGAGATCCAGAAGGTTGGGTACTCCTATCTCCTCAGCCCGTTCTTGCAGGCGTTCCTTGAGCTCTTCCTTCAGCATCTTGGGCATCCAGACTACTCGCTTCAGACCGCCCTCAGCCTTCATGAATTTTCTTGAACAGATAAAGTGCTTGGATACGCCCAGAAAACCTGGTGTAACCTGACCACCACCAACCATACCTGCCAAGGTGGTGAACTTCATACCACTTGGAGTCATGCCCATGTAGTCGCGGTTGACTATCATGATACCGTTACACATGGGAAGCATGGTGGCGATACACTCGAAGCATCCGCAGGCCGTCATTGGGTCTACCATCAGGGAGTAGGCACTCACCTTCTCTACCTTGCCTCGAGAGGCCTGCTTGACGAACTCGTTTATACCTTCCCACTGGCCAAGGTTCTCATCCAGACACTTGCCCTTTTCAATGGGCTGGTTGGGACCAGTAGGATTGATCTCGTAGGATGCCTTTCCGTCCAGCCAGTTGTATGCACCGCACATACCCACGCGCTCTGGGGTGATGACGCATACGTGGCTTGGAGCAAAGGACTGACACAAGGTGCAGGAGTAGAAGATCTCCTCGCTCTCGTCTGTCATGGAGCCAAGGCGCTCGTCCCTGGCAGCGTAAACCTGCTTGGCAAGCTCCAGGACTTCCTTGACCTTGTCTTCGACGGTGTAGATCTTCACCTGGACCTTGTCCACGATGGCGCCAAAGTCCTGATGAAGCTTTCCGTGTAGAATCTTACCTATATGTTCGAACTTGAAGCCCTTTTCAATGGCGGACTTTCCAACCCTGAGCCACATGATGTTCCTCTGCCCAATGTGCATGATTCCCTGGGCATAGTTGATGAGGTGGTGGAACTGACGCTCGAGGATTGGCTCGAAGTCTGGCTGCATCTGACGCCCTGCAACCTCCACAAGGATGGCCAGAGGCAGCTTGGCGCCCTCTTCCACTTCGTCCATCTCAGGGCCTTCGACTATAATCTTTCCATCTTCAACCTCATCCATATCCTTGGAGATCAACACCTCGACTCCAAGGGTGCGGCCACCACCGCACTCGAGATAGAGGTCGTCCTTCCTGATACGCTCGCCCTCGAAGGCAGGTCCGTAGGAGACAGGTATGTCAATCTTGGAGACCGTGACCTTGAGACCCCTGACCTCGATTGCCTTCTGGACGATCTCGTCATGGGGCACGTTGCTGACAACGTGTTCGTAGGTACAGATACCCGTTGGGAGGACCTCTGGAATATCCCAGTCGGATATGGTTGGGAAGCCCCAGTTGATGGCGCCTGCAGCGTTGGCATACCATTCGTCAGATACTGGGCCAAAGGCTATTACGAATGCAAAGGTACGATCCTTGTTATAAAGGAGGTTGGCCTTGTAGTCTCCAGGCTGGATACCACCAAAGGCCAGGGCCACCCTGCAGGCAAAGCCGATTGCGAAGACGGCGGATGTATAGGTTGGACCAAATGGAACAAGCCTGGTGGACCAGCCGATCTGTACGTTTCGCTTGATGAGCTGGTCTGGGAAGTAGATGCCGTCTGTCTGGTCGTGGAAGAACACGTAGAGGTTCTTTTCCTGCAGCTCAGTGGCTATCTTCTCTGCCTCTTCCGCATCGGCAGGAGATCCCAAAATGGCTGCAAAACCAGGGGCTGTACCATCGACGAACTCAACGCCCCTCTTTCTGAAGATGAGGTCGTCAGCAGCACCAAGCCAGTAGTTGCCACTGGCTGGCGGATCTTCAGTCTTGGTGTAGAACTGAGGATCGTCGATATATCTAATGGCCTCGAACATCTCTTCTGCAAAGAAGGTGGCCATACCAGCATCCAGCGCAGGGGCCAGATATGGAAGCCATACGTGATCGCTCACTGGGGGTGGCAGAAGCTTTCTGCACTCCTGGAAGATCTCCTTCATGTCCCCCAGCTGTTTAATGGGGGCCCCAAGCATACTGTATATGATGGGCAGGTAGTAGGCCGTATTGGGGAAGGCCACCTCCTGCTCTGGCCCATACTTCTTGAGGGCCTCCTCATACTTTTCTTCGGCCATATCCACAATCTTGTGGGCACCTCTGATTGCTGCTGAACAGATGATTTTGGACATACTTTTTCCTCTCTATTTATATGACAAAATTTATTCCTATATTTTTGCCTTTTTCTAAAGCATCCCCTCAACAAGGACCTTGGTCAGGTTGATTGCCTTGGGATGTCTCATAATGGCAACCTCTCCACCTGCAAGGAGCAGGGTAGATGCTGTGATTGCCTCCATGAGCACACCCCTTCTTTCCTGATCACCAAGCTCTGCATCGGTTGGAAGCCTCGTCTCCTTTGCCTTCCAGACCTCACGGCCAAGGTTACAAATGATTGGGGGAGACAGCTTCTCATCCTGCTGGGTCAAGGCTGCAAGCCTGATCCTCTCCATGACCGAGTATGTGTATTCAAGGCCGTAGCCAACTGCACCGATGGATGGGTCCATGAGGATGTGATCCAGGTGCACACCCAGATTCTCGAGAAGGATGTTCAACTGCTTGGCCAGGTTCACGTCGATTGGGGTGGATGCAACCACCGGATACTGGAATGCCATTGCAGTGGCACCCAGGGTACGGTAGTTGGCATCGGTCAGGGGACCTAGGCAAACATTTCTATTTTCAACGAGGCTGGTTATCTCCCTGAGGGTTTCGGTGTCTTTCTCGGCATTTCCGCAACCCCACAGGATGATTGGAACGTCGACAGCCTCTATAACCTTTTTGGCAACCTGAGCTGCATCGGCAGAGGAAACATTGGCGCCGTTTGGATCAGTGGAATCCAGGGAGAGGCAAATGGCCTCTGCGCCAAACTCGTTCACACACTTCCTTGCCCAGGCAGCAGAATCGTTAACAACATCAGAGTAGTGCTTGAGGAGACACTCTGGCCATTCCTCTGGCGGTGCATCCAACACCTCAAAGGCTGTACGAGGCAGATTTGGAATGTCTCCCTCAAAGGTGTGAAATGGCAGTGCAGTCTCGCCACCAACTATCATGGCCTTGTCGCCATCGCCCAGGGTGACTGACTGAATTACACCGGTGCATGGCTCCTTGTATACATCTTCCGGGATGCCCTTTGCCCTTTCTTCCAAGGGAGGCTCATCCTTTGGAAGTGGAGCAACACCAAGGTCGCCAACGCCTTCACCTGCAGGGGCTGCCATCTCCACCTTGGGCTTTGGCTTTGCAGGCTCTTCCTTTGGCGGCTCTTCTTTCTTGGGCGCAGGCTCCTCTGCCTTCTTAGCCTCTTCAGGAGCAGGCTCGGCAGGCTTTTCTTCCTGAGCTGGCTTCTCCTCGGCCTTTGGTGCCTCAGCCTCTGGAGCCGGAGCGGCAGCAGCAGCCTCGCCTGGCTTGACATCGGGAATGTAGATATCTTCCTTGTTCTCTGCCCTCTTGAGCCCGTCTTTTGCCTTTTCATTATCTGGGTCGAGCTCGAGGGCCTTTTGAAACTCCTTCTTGGCAGCTTCGAAATCGCCCTTCATAAGGGCAACATTGCCCCTTGCAGTGAAACGAACGACCCACTTCTGCTTCCACTCTTCAGGATCTATCTCTTCCGGACATGGTGGCAGGCCTTCTACCTCTTTCACCTCGACTGCCTTGTCAGCAGCCTCTTTCTCCTCGGCAAGTGCCTGCCTGGCCTCTTCCAGCCCTGCCTTTGCCTTTTCATCATCAGGGCTTATCTCCAAGGCCTTCTTGAAGAGCTCAACTGCCTTTTTGTAATCCTTTGAATGAAGCGCCACATTGCCCTGGGCAACCAGGTTCACCACCTCTTTTGGCCTTTCAGGGGCGGCCTCTGCCTCTGGGGCAGGTGCTGCCTCTGCTGGCGCGGCTGCTTGCGCCGGTGCCACTGGCTCTGGTGCCGGTGCCTCAGGAGCCGCGGGAGCTGCTGCAACCTCTCGTACCACTGTACCTAGCTGCAACATGAACTCCGCCTCGAGAAAACGCTTCATCGCCTCAAACTGCGCATCATTCAGACCTAAAACTTCCTTGAGTGCTGCAAGTCCCTTGCTCAGGGAGTCGAGCACCTGTTTCTCTCTGGCAGTCAACGCATCGGATGCCACTGACACGGTCTCGGTCTGAACCTGAGCAGCAGGCTGCGGAGTGCTCACCTGGCTGGCTGCGGACGTTGATGACTCTTCCAGGGCCTTTTTGGTCTTCTGCAACTGCTCTGTGAGTTTCTGGATCTCAGCCTCCTTGCGGCTAACCATGCTCTTCGCCTCCTCTATTTGCTTCTTGAGACCTGAAATCTCAGAGGCAACCTTTTCCTTTTCTTTTACAACCAACTCTCTCGAGGCCTGGGCTTCTGCCTGTGCCTTCTCAAGCTCGCCCTGAAGCTCAAGGCGCGCCTCCTGACGTGCCTTCTCCACGGCCTCATCAATTGCACTCGTGCTGGTAAAGACTGGCTCGATTCCCTTGGGTTCCGGTCTGTCTGCCAATCCAGCACGCTTTACTATCTCGGGCACGGCCTCTTCCCACTCGATTGCCATGACGTGGACACCGGCAACACCTGGGATTTCCCGCACCTGATTGATAATGTCCACACAGATGTCTATACCTTCTTCCTTCTGATCCTTGGCATCTGCAAGACGCTGAATAACCTCGTCGGTAACGTCCAGACCAGGAACGAACTTCTTCATGTATCTGGCCATACCCAGGGACTTTGGAGGGGTGACACCCGCCAGGATGAAACACTTTTCATGAACACCCAAGTCCCTGACCATCTCCATGAACTTCTTGAACTTTTCAACATTGTAGATGATCTGGGTCTGGACGAAATCGGCTCCTGCCTCCACCTTCTTGGCAAGCCTTACTGGCCTGAACTCAAAGGGGTCGGCAAAGGGGTTGGCAGCGCAGCCCAGGAACAGGCGCGGCTCTGCCTTCTTTATCTCTTCGCCGCACTGGAATTTCTTGTCATCCCGCATGCCCTTGACCATCTGAAGGAGCTGAATGGAGTCCATATCGAAGACTCCCTTGGCCTGCGGGTGGTTACCAAACTTCTGATGGTCACCAGTGAGGCACAACAGATTCTTTATTCCAAGGGCCGCGGCTCCAAGGATGTCTGCCTGCATACCAATACGGTTCCTGTCACGGCAGGTCATCTGCATGACCGGCTCGACACCCTCTGACAGGGCGATCAGGCCGGCAGTAAGACTAGACATCCTCACTATGGCTGTCTGGCAGTCGGTTATGTTTACCGCATCGACATGCCCCTTAAGAATTCTGGCCTTTTTCCTAACAACTTCCATATCGCCGCTTTTAGGCGGCCCCAATTCGCCTGTGACCGCAAAGGTCCCAGAGCGAAGTACATTCTCAAGATTGCTTCCTGCCATCACGGTAGCAAGTCCTCCCTTATTCTCCGGCGTGGTCCTCCATGTCCAGCTGTCGTCCAGTCACGGATAGGCATGATTTCCCTGAGTTCATCCTTTCTGTTCATGCTGGCTAACTTGTCGTAGATTTGCTGCCAGATGCAGTCCACGTCCGGGTTGATTTCACACCTGCCTCCCTGAGAGCCACCACATGGGCCATTGGAAAGGCTCTTTGCACACCTGGCTACTGGGCAAAGGCCTCCGGTAAGATGCAGGACACACGCCCCACAACCGGCGCACATCTCTTTCCACTCACCGCTCGAAAGGTTGGCCCCGTAGAAGGTGGTATTGAGGGCGGGCAACACGTTCACATCAGGGCAGCGGTCGCCAATGAAGTTGACGCCCACACCACATGCCATGGACAACACGGCATCGTAGTCTGAACCCCGGTCGTTAAGTGGCTCTATGTACTCAGGATCACACTGCCGGACGAGGGTGTCGGTGTCTATCTCGATGTCGCCCCCCGCCTTTTTGACTCCCAGTTTCAGTGCAGCCGCCAGGATGCTGACCTCCTTGTCTCCGCCTGCAGAGCAGACTGCCACGCAGCCGCGGCAGCCCACAATAAGGAGGCGTTTGACTCCGGAGATCATCCCCAACAGCTCTTTCATGGGTTTTCTTTCTGCTATAATCATAAGATTTTACTCCAAAAGCCCAGTTGCTTTTTCAAACTTACCTCTATTTACTGGTCAACCCTTGAGGCCATGGTCCTAGCAGCCTCCACCACCGGCTCTGTCTCTCCACGACCTGCGAAAAACATCTCCACACAGTCAGGATTGATGTCCAGCTCCTCAAGGATCTTCTTGGCATATTTAACCCTTTTGGATGCCCTGTAACTTCCTGAAAGGTTATGACACTTGTCAACCTGGCACCCCACGACGAAGACGGCATCGGCCCCTTCAGTGAAGGCATCCAGGATTTCAGGCACCTCGAGCCTTCCTGTGCAAGGAAGCCTCTCTATTTCGAGATCCTCAGGTACAAGACCCTCTTTTTTCAGGGCCTCTATGTCTACGCTGAGGGTATAGTTGCAGCAAAACCCCTTAATCCTGCTCATTGTTTAGCCCCCTTTGCCTCAAGAGACGGCGCAAGCTCAATGGCCTGAGCCGGACAGTCAAGAACACAGATTCCGCACGCATGACACAGACTAGCCTCGATGACTGCATACCCTTCATCCGTCATGGATGGGGCCCCAAAGGGACAGAGTCTCACGCAGGTGAGACAGGCAACACACTTGCCTGGGTCCACAACAGCGTAAAGTCCCAGACTCTTGAGCCTTTCCTGATCCACAACCTTGCGTTTCAGGGCCTCGTCTCTGAGGGCCTTGATTATGTCTGCACACCGCACATTCTGAGGGCATACTGGTATGCAGCTCTGACACTGTGAGCAGGCCCAGATGGTATCGGTTTCCATGAGGGTGTCTTCCATACCCAGGCCCACCATGTGAACAATCTTTCTGGGGTCAAAATCATCGACCACCTTCTCCACTGGACACACCCCACTGCAGGCACCGCATGCAAAACACATTGCAGCGGTCTCACACCCTTCGTGGGAGATTATGTCCTCTATAAAACCTGCATTTAATTTAGCAGCCTGAACAGTCATAATTTTAATCCTGTCGCTGATTCCTATTTATTTTTTCGCCAAGGCAAACTTGCCGTCCTTCTCTTCCACCACGCCCTTCTTCTGCAGCTGGGCAAGGGGCTTCTCCACCTCTTCCTTTTCACATGAAAGGGCGCTGCATAGCTCATCGAGGCTCATGGGAGACTCTTCCAGCAACATGAGCATCTCCTCCTTTATCCTCTCAGCCCTGAGCGCCGGCAGGATCTTTGCCGAAACCCCTTTGGCGATTGCCTCCTTGGAATAGTCCCCATCCTTGTGGAGCTTCTTGGCAAGGTTACCCAAGACCGTTCTGGGCTTTCTTGCCTGGGCCGCCTTGACAGCTGCTGCAAGGCGACGCTTGAGAGTCTCTGCATCTGCCTCGCCTTCTGCCTCACCCAGAGGGCCCTTTTCCTTGATACTGCTCACATAACCTGTAATAAGCTCCACAAAACGCGGGGCCTCAGCGGCAGACGCCCACTCCAAGGTCATCCTTTCCGGGTTGACACCGCAATCTGCCAGGAACTGCCTGGCTGTTTCAGCTACAATCATGGCCTCGTAATTACCAGACTGGTAATGACATTCGCCAAGGTGTCAGCCACCGGTAAAGACGCCATCTGCGCCGCACTTGAAGGCCTCAAGAATGAAGCGGGTGTCGATTCTCCCAGTACACATGACCCTTATCACCCGCACGTTAGGCGGATACTGATACCGGGAGACACCGGCAGAGTCCGCTGCCGCATAACAGCACCAGTGGCAGAAAAACCCTAATATCCTCGGTTCAAAACCCTCCTGGGCCATTTCGTTCTCCTTTTCCACAACATTTTCCATAACCATGCCCTTAGGCCTCCTCGCATCCGTCTGGCGAAAAGGCATGGATCTGTGCCATTATGGCCTCGTCTGTAAATCCGCCCATGGAAATTGCAATGGTCGGACAGTGAGAGGCGCAAATTCCGCAACCCTTACAGGAAGCAGTAATTGTCTTTGCCTTCTTCCGCTTGCCCACCTTCTCCAAGGTGATGGCATTGAATGGACACAGGCTTTCGCAGATTCCACAGCCAATGCAGAGGTCCTGATTCACCCTGGAAACAATGGGTGCCACTGCCACCTTGCCCTTTGCCAAGGGAATCGTGGCCTTGGCAGCTGCAGCCTTTGCCTGTGCCACCGACTCCTCGAGGGTCTTGGGCCCATGGGCCAGACCGCAGAGATAGACGCCGTCCACTGCCACCTCTACTGGCCTGAGCTTTGCGTGAGCCTCGAGGAAAAAGCCCTCTGAGGTGAGGGGAGCCTTTATAATCTTTGAAAGCTCCTCGTTCTCACCTGGGGCAATACCTGTGGACAGTACCACCAGGTTCGCTGGAATCTCCAGATAGTCACCTATGAGCTCGTCATAGGCCTTAACCTTTATGCCCCTGGACTGCTTGATCACCTCGGGCTTCTTGTCAACGGAATAACGAATGAATTTAACGCCCTTTTTCCTGGCCTCACGATAAAGGTCTTCGTAGAAGCCGTAGGTCCTCATGTCGCGATAGAAGACGTAGATGTTTAGCTCTGGCTTGACTTCCTTGAGCTTAAGAGCGTTCTTTACAGCCTGGGTACAGCACAGCCTGCTGCAGTGGGTGAGATCCTCACCCCGGGAGCCAACACACTGAATCATCACGACATTCTTGGCATTTTTGAGAAATGCCTTTCCGCGGGAAAGTTTTTCCTCGAGCTCAAGCTGGGTCATAACCCTTGTGCTTTCACCGTAGGCGTAAGCCTTGGGCTTGTACTCCCGGCCACCAGTTGCCAGGACCACGACACCGTGGTTGATGACATCGGTCTTACCGCCGCGGCTGACTGTACTGGTAAAGTTACCCACATACCCGGAGACAGACTCCACCTGGGCATTTGTGAGAACGTCTATGTTCTTGTGGGCCTTTACCTTCTTTATCATATCCTTGAGAACCTTGGAGGCATCCTGGCCGTCACAGGTCCAGCCAAGTCTCTTCAAGTTGCCGCCAAGGTCCTTTTCCTTCTCAACAAGAACGACCTTGTACCCCTGGTCTGCAATGGAAAGTGCCGCAGACATGCCTGCTGCTCCACCGCC
>JAADCZ010000101.1 GCA_013154175.1 Thermodesulfobacteriota bacterium | reverse complement strand
TTGGTAATAAAAAAGGGCCCCTGCGATGCCAAGGGCCACGATTGGAAAAATATTCAACAATGACAAAAGGTTGCCATAAAGTTTCCTTCTTCTGTCAAGACGGCCCTTTTCATTTTTCATCTCATTGATGGCACCTTCAAGGTCCTTTAGAAGGGCCTCCATCTGGAACTTGCTCGGATACGTAGTGGTTGCAGCCTTTGCAGCTGCGATTACATCCTGGATGTCTCCCTCGATCCACGACAGATCAGTGTCTATCTCCTGGATTCTTTCCTGCCTCTTGCGCAGCCTCTCTTCATGATTGGCAATTTGTTTTTCCACCTGGCTATAAGCTGCCTCTAGGGTCTCAAGCTCCCTTGAGGCGGCTGTAATGGCCTGGCTCAACTGCCCAGCACTATGTCGCAAGGGACTTATTTCTAGACTCGATAGAACATCCAGGTCCAGGCCCTTGAGGCCAGCCTCCCTAACCCTCACATCAATATCACCCTGGATGCGTTTTGCTTCATCTTCTAGGCTTGATAGTTCACTAAAACGTTTTTTGAGCTGGTCCACGGCCTCGAGGAACTTTGCAATATCATCCTTGGTCCATTTTCCAACTTGCGCCTCGAGACCCCCAATGAGCTCTCTAAGCTCCTCCAGCTGGGCCTCGGCCGTGGAAAAATCCTGACGCCTTATAAAGAGCCTTTCCTCAAGGGGTAACTTGGCCTGATCCAATCGATCCAGCTCCTTGACGATGTGTCTTATGCCTTCCTTTTGCTCCAAGGAGATGCGAAAATCCTTGAGTCTCTTTCTGTTCCACCCCGGGCCCAAAGCCTCCATCAGCTCATTCAGGCTGGCCCCAAGCCCGTTGATTTTCATCTCCTCTTCCTCTATCTCCTGAAGGAGATGATTTACTCCCCTTATTTCTGCAAAAAGCTCCCTTATCTTGTTGGCATGCCTCAAAAGGGCTTGATTTATCCTTAGCCTTTCGAGACTGTCGGAAACCTCGCCAAGCTCCCTTTTCTTTTCAAGCAAGGCCTCCTCCAAGGAATTCACCCCTTGCCCAAGTTGCTGCCAGCGGACCCTGTCAGCCTCGGTTATGAGAACCTTGCCAGCCCTTTTTTCCAGGAAGGATATTTGGGACTCTGCTTTGCACAACTCTTGATAGTCTTCCCATGCAGACTTGAGGCCCCGTACCCTTGAAAGTTCCTCGTTCACCTCCAGAAGGCGTTTTTTTAAACTGGCTATTTCCTCTCTTTTGGCATCCAGGGCATCCTTGGCTGCCAGATACTCGTCCATGGAAGATCTGGCATGCCCCAGCCTGCTCCAGACATCCCTCAACCGTGCAAGCAGCTTGTTGATCTCCTGTTTTTTGCCAGCCGGGCGAAAAAGACTTAGGATTTCTGTCTCGAGGGCCCTTTGCGCCCTTGGAACCGCGAGGAATGATGTCCCGAAACCGGCACCGTAGATGGCATCCTTTACACTTGCCTGATTAAGAGACTCGAGACCCTGAAGCTCACCGAGGCCGAAGGCAAAAACATTTTTGTAGAGTATCTTGTTTACTCCGCCAAAAATCTCTTGAAGAATGGATTCCGGCAACTCGTTTCCCTGGCTGTCAGAAATTTTGGTTTGCACCTTCAGGGCCCTCTTGCCATCAAAAACCCTGGTTCTCTCTATAAGTAGCCTTCTGCCCCTGGAGGTTTCCACCTCTAGCCTTCCTCCAAAGGGCCCAGGTCTCAAAGGCTCGTAACCTGGTTCATTGGTTCTTTTGTCTGGAAAACCAAAAAACATGGTTCGCAAAAATGCCAGCAGGGTGGATTTGCCTGCTTCATTGGGCCCAAGAAATACGACAACCCCTTCTGGTAGGGGGCCCCAGCTCTTATCGAAAAGGTTGCCAAAGGCATCTATTTCAAGCCGCGTAATCTTCATGGCTGTTTTTCATCGAGCCTGTAGGCAAGTCTCACAGCTGCCTCTTCGAGAAGTTCCTGAAGCTCCCCCTTGTCGAAGGCCTGGCAGTGGCGCCTGAAGGTCCTGTCCTTGAGTAGTGGTTCCAAGACCTTTGTAAGCTCTTCAAAGGTTCCATCCCTTTCCAAAGAAAGCCTGGATGCCTCCCTGAACACATAGGCCACAAGGTCTTCACCCCTGGCCCTTTCCTCCCTGTCAATTGGAGGACGTGCAAGGTTTCTAATTTCATGAACAAAAACACCATCAGCCTCCCAGGATAGGCCCTGGCGCAAATCAGTCAGCACGTCTTCGAGATCCCAGTGGGCCATTGAATCGCTAGAGATATCCCAGGTGCCACCAAGAATTACCCTGGCTATGACCCTCTTTTGCCCTGTTGAGGGCAATACCTCCTTAAGCCTTGCAAATATCCTTTCAGAAAGGCAGTCCAAACCCGTGCACCCAGAGATATCCACTTCCGTCTCCAGCCAGAGGACCTTGCTGATCTGGCAAAAATTGAGCTCAACCCGCTGACTTGAGTCCACTTCGACCCAGAAACACCCCCTAGGGCCCTGTTCCTTGAAACTGCGCCCTTGCAAGTTGCCTGAATAAACAACGTGTGGCCCCTTAGAAATCACTTGGGGTTGATGTATGTGGCCAAGTGCCCAGTAATCCACATCCTTTGACTTCAAATCCTGCAGGGTGCACTGGGCGTATGGTTCGTGATTGGCACTGGTGCCCACTGAGCAGTGGAGCATGGCTATCTTGAAGGGTTCGTTGGGGCCTTGAGGTAGAAGTGATGCCAAATTCCTCCTTTCGGCTTTATTTTTGAAGCTCATACCCCAGATGGCCACCTCCGCCCCCTTTGAAGTGGTAAATTCGAGCCAGTCGGGAACCTTGGATGGGAAAACGGTTACGTTTTCTGGAAATGAGACGAGTGTTGAAATCTTGCTTAAGGGGTCGTGGTTGCCATGAACAATAAAAACCCTGATGGAGGCCTCCCCTAGCCGTTCAAACCCCCTTTTTAGATGAAGAAGCGGCCTCAAGTTCTTGTCTTCGAGGTCTACGAGATCTCCGCAAAACAGCACAAAATCAGGAGCCTTTTCAATTGCTTGGTCCACAAGGGAGTCAAAGGCCCTGTAGGTGGACTCCACCATGTACCTGGAGACATTCTCATCGACCTCTCTTAGGCCTCGAAAAGGGGAGCCCAAATGGAGATCGGCTGCATGGATAAAGTTGATTTCTTTCATAGATAGACTGGTGGCTCAATGATACATTAAATGCCTTGCCCTAAGTGACAGGTGTCACTATAAACTCTAGTAGCTCAAGGCTATTGGTTACTACTTAACATTAATAACACGCTTTTTCAGTAGGAGGAAACAGGCGGCAGATGCTGAACCGCCTGGGATAGGTAATCATGTTCAGGAAATTTCATCAGTGGCTCTGGTCTGATGATCCAGCTGAGAAGAATAACAAGTGGAAATTTGCCCTAAAGCTCTGCCTTAGAATTGCAAGCATTGTGATATCTGGCTTTAGAAAACATGAATTGGAGCTTAGGGCCAGCGCCCTCACATACATGGTCATCTTGTCGCTGGTGCCTGTTCTTGCAATGGGTACTGCCTTAATGAAGGGTTTGGGTGCGGACAACTACATGAAACAGGCGGCATACAGAATGATTGAGGAGATGGAGGAGCTTTCGAATCAGAAAATGCACTCCATGCCCTCTGACCCGGATGGTAACGCCACTGTTGTCATTGAAAGATCCGCCTCTGCCCGGCATCTGAAGCTTGCACTGGACAAGATATTTGACTATGTGGATCGCACAAATTTTGCCGCCCTGGGCTGGCTCGGTATCCTGATCTCCCTGATTACTGTAATAGCCCTCATGACGCACATCGAGGATGCCATGAACACCATCTGGGAGACCCAGGAATCCAGGGACATAGGCAGAAAAATCATTGATTATATCGCCTTGATCGTGCTCATGCCCCTTTCCATAAACGTGGCTTTCTGGGCAATAACCGCCAACCAGAGCAAGGCCATCTTGGAAAAGCTGACATCATTTCTGAAAATAAGCTGGATTGTCCCCATTATTTTCAAATTTCTTCCATTTTTCATGCTCATTGGCACCTTTACTATCCTGTACCACTTTATGCCAAACACATGGGTCAGATGGCGGGCCGCAGCCCTTGGCGGCCTGATTGGCGGTGCAGGCTGGATACTAGCCCAGACCCTCTACATCAAACTTCAGATAGGCGTGGCAAGATACAACGCCATCTACGGCTCCTTTGCAACCCTGCCCCTTTTCATATTCTGGGTCTATATCGGCTGGATTATCTTTCTCCTGGGAGCTGAGACTTCCTACGCAATTCAAAACTATAAACGTCTAAGGCCCGTCAATCGATCTCTATCGCCAGTGGAACAACTTGCCCTTGCCATAGACATGATGCTGCTGGCATATCGCCTCTTTGATGAAGGCCGCCCCCTCACTGGAGAAAAGGCAGCAGATGAGCTTGCCTATCCCTTCCCCCTGGTGGATAAGGTAATGAAAAAGCTCGTCAGGGCAGGTCTTCTGATTAGGACTGAAAAACATGAAGAATATCTGCCTGGGATATCAATGAACAGGCTTAGAAACAAGAAGATATTTGAAGCACTTTGCGGCACCATCAAGCTGCCTCAAACAATTGGAGGGAAGGCAGCTCTGGAATTCTACAATGAGGCCATTGACAAGATGGAGGAAATCTTCAAGAAGCGCGCTTGTGCAGAAAAGACGGGCTGAAAGGGAACCAGGCTGAAAAACAAAACAGGGGCCTTTCGGGCCCCTGCTTGATTCATAATTGTTGTGATAAAATTTAGTATCTCTTTCTTCTTCTGCTTGCCTTCCTGCGCCTGCGTTCAGCTTCCTGAGCCTTTCTGCGCCTTTTTACACTTGGTTTTTCATAAAAGCGCCTGTTTTTAAGCTCCCGCTGAAGCCCGTCAAGCTGCATCTTTTTCTTGAGCAACTTGAGCGCCTTTTCCAGGTTGTCCTGGACTTCAACGACGATGGCCAAGGGTATCCCCCCTTTCTTTTAAAGAGTCGTATTATCTTAAAATGAGAACAAAAAAAGTCAAGACCGCATGTAAAGAAAGAAGGCATATACTTTTCTACTTGCCATTTTTGAAAGAATGTCTATTTTTGCTTAACAAAAAAATAAAAAAATTTCCTGAACCACCAAAAAGTTCTTGCCCTTTTTTCATTTATCTTTTATAGTAGGATGTTTTCGCTGCAAACTCACAAATCATCAAACTGCCAAGGCGAGGTTTTGCCAATATGACCCTAAAAACCATGAGGAAGGACACTTCTGGAGATTCCACAGGCTACATGGATCAGCTCCTAGAGGCTGGACACAACGGTTCTTTATCCTACGAGACCCTCAACGAGATTATTCCCGACGACATTAAGGACCCGGAAAAGCTCGAAGAGATCTTCGACATGTTGTGTCAGAACAACATCGAGGTGATAGGCGGCAACATCAACGACGCCATTGCCTTTAAACAGCAAATGCACTCAGAGGGTGTGGATGACCATCACCATCACCACCAGCCCAACAAGATTCCCAACAAGGAAGCCCAAGAACCCAAGCAGCAGGTTGTCTTAGATTCCGGTGAATACACGGACTCCGAGGAAATAACAACAACCTATTTAAGGGAAATGGGCAGGTACGAGCTTCTTACTCCTGAACGGGAAGAGGAGCTCAGCAAGATTATTCGCACAGGTTTCAACAGTATCATTTCTGCCATAATGGATCACCCGGCCACCTTTGAGGAAATGGAGGCCCTGCGTGAACAGATACGCCTATGGAAGAGGCGTGATCCTACCCTAAAACCCAAGAAACAGCACCTCAATTATTTGTCTGAGACAGTGGCCAAGATTGCAAAGGACCACCCAGAGGACGAATCCATCCAGGAGCTTTGGCATTTTGTCAGCCTTCAGCAAAAGAAGGTTGAGAAGGCCAAGGACGAAATGATTAATGCAAATCTGCGCCTGGTTGTAAGCATTGCCAAAAGGTATATGCACCAGGGGCTGTCCTTGGCGGACCTTATTCAGGAAGGCAACCTGGGGCTTATGAGGGCTGTGTTCCGTTTTGACTATACCAAGGGCAACAAATTCTCCACCTATGCAAGCTGGTGGATTCGTCAGGCAATAACGAGAGCCATCCTGGATAAGACCAGAACCATCAGGCTTCCGGTTCATTTTCTCGAGCTCAGGAGCCAGTTCTTCAAGGCCTTTTACGCCATGCTCAAGGAACTGGGGCGTGAGCCGACTCCAGCGGAAATTTCCGAGAGAACCGGGCTTCCAATGGAAAAAATCTTGTCCATCCTGGAGGCTTCCAGGGAACCTGTCTCCTTGGAGACCCCAGTTGGCGACGAAGACAGCACCCTTGGAGACTTTATCGAAAACAAGGATGCGGTTTCTCCCTATGAAAGCGTTCGCGAAAAGGAGCTCACCGAGCGCATAAAGAGCATTCTTGCCACACTAAGCCCAAGGGAAGAAAAGATTATAAGGCTAAGGTTCGGAATTGGTGAAGATTCTGAATACACCCTAGAAGAAATCGGGAAGAGATTTAACGTATCAAGGGAGAGAATCCGCCAAATAGAGAAAAAGGCCCTCAACAGGCTGAGACACTCTAGCAGGCGGGAAAAGCTCAAATACTTCCTGGATTAAAATTTACCCTTCCCTTCCTATAATAGCCAGACACCGTTATCACACGGTCTCTGGCTATTTTTATGTCCAAAGTACCAGATAGGTCTGTACGAAACAAATGCACCCCTAGTTCTCTATATCTTTTCACCACACTGGGTGCCGGGTGATGAAACATGTTTTTATAGCCGCAACTACACAGTGCAACTAGAGGTTGCACACTTTCAATAAAGGCTCTGGTGCTTGATCCCTTTGCTCCATGATGAGGCACAACGAGTACATCTGAACGGATTTTGCCAGGTACTTTTGAAAGCTCTGCCTCTCTTTTTCTTTGAATATCCCCTGGTAAAAGTGCAGATCCCTCGCCAAAGCTAACCCTCAAAACGAGTGCTGAATCATTTCCCCTAAATTCACTCTGCCTTTCTGGGGGCAAACAACTTACTTTCACCTTGGGGGAAACATCCACCACCTCTTCTTTGTGAAGCCTTCTGATGGGAATCCTCTTTCGTTTGACAACATCGAGAAACTGTTGAAACTTGCCAGAGACTTCACCTTCTGCCTCCTTGACCCACACATTTTTAACTGAAAAATCCTCTACCAAGGCCCTAGCCCCACCTATATGGTCGGTATCGGGGTGTGACAAAACAAGGAAATCTATGCTCAAAATCCCAAGCCTTCGCAAATATGGGCCAACAACCCTTTCGCCAACGTCAAAGCCAGGGGCCCTTAGCCCCCCTGCATCCACCACCATCACCTTTCCATCAGGCAACTCGAGCACCTGACACAATCCTTGCCCAACATCCACAATATGGAGGTATAAAAAATCCCTATTTCTTCTTTCATAGCCAAATAAGAAGTGAAAAAACACAAGAAGACATAAAAGAGTGGCCCAAACCACCCTTGCCGTTGGTTTTCTAAATAAAAATGGCAACACTAGAAACAGGGCTGTAATGATTGTTAATTCCACAATTTTTGGAGGCACAACAAAATGGTGGAGCCAATTGAAATGGGATTCTGTAAAAAAACTCACCAGAAAGGAAACTACTCCTATGACCTTTGCAGAGAGCCAAAAGAGCACTCCTGCAGCCTTTGCACTTAAAGCTCCCAGAAAGAGCGCTGCAATCAGCAAGGGTAGGACAAGAAATTCCACTACTGGCACAACAGAGACATTCAGGAAAAAGGACCAAGGGTTAAACCTCTGAAAGTAAAAAGCAGATAGCGGCGCAGAAACTATAAAGGCCACCAGGGCTGCGAAGAGAAAATTTCCCCAAAAGGGCTTTTTTCCCGAACCCAACTCATCAAACCATCTGCCAAGATATATGAGGAAAAACACCACAAAAAAGGAAAGCTGAAAGGATACGTCAAACAGATAAAAAGGACTCACTACCAAAAGTATGAAGGCAGCCCAGAAAAGGGCGCTTTCAAGTAGTGTCTTTCTTTGAAGGAGATAGCACAGAAATAGGCCTGCCACCATGAAAAAGGCCCGCAGACTGGAGGGAGAAAAGCCGGCAATACCGCTATAAATCCCACATGCCACCAGGGCGAGGAATCCAGAGACTCTACTGTAATCCACCAAGAGAAACATTTCGGGCCAAATGCTCATAATGAGCCTTACCAACAAGATGACAGCGCCTGCAACAATGGCTAGGTGAAGCCCTGAGACGGCAAAAATATGGCCGACACCTGAGGCAGCAAAAAGGGTGCGCTCCCTTTGCGAAAACCAACCACGACAACCAGTTAGCAGCGCGATGGCAATTGGTTTGCTTTGTCTGTCCAAAATCTGGTTGTGTACAACAGTCTTTATAATGTTGAAACGCAGGCTACTTACATATTGATGAACAAGAGAGATTGGCCCATTTTGTGCATCTTGCCCTTTTAGAAAAATTAGATCTAGAGGCCCTGAACACACGGCCCTGACCCTTATTCCCCTAAGGGCCCACCAGTTCTCGATGTCAAAAACCCCAGGTGTTCCAAAATTTCTTATCTTAAACAACCTGGCACTAAAGCATAATCTTTGCCCAGGCCGAAGTTCCTCCCAGGGCATCTGCTTAAAACTTGCTATCACTGGTTGACCGATTGGGATTCTGCTGCCATGGACAGAGGCTTCCTCCACCATGAAACGAACCCTGGCCCCATTGGTGGAAGGAACGGGAAGTCCGTCCACAGTTCCGGTAAGAACCACCTTTTCATCGAGATCAGACAAATGAAGAAGGGGTTGTTGTGAACTATCAAGGGCTTTTAAGGCAAATTTCATATGAAAATAGCCGGCTGTTGCAGAAATTAGAAACAAAGAAAAGAAAAAGACCCAGGTGAAGACGTTTTTCTTGCTTAAGGCGCTATCTTTGGTATGGCCTAAAAAGGGAAGCGAAAAAAGAAGAAACGTGAAGACTCCCAAGGCTATAATGGAAGCGATCTCCATATAGCCCAATCCATAATGGGGCCTTGCACCAAAGATACCCACCATGAACGGCACCAGCACCAGGGAGATGGGCACAGGCCTTATAACCATAAAAAGCGTTTATGCCTCTCTTTCCAGTAGGATTCGTAGGAAGCCTTCCATAAGACTCAAACCGTCAAGCGAACCGATATATTCACCCCATTTAACTGTCCTCTGTAGAAGGTCTGATTTGGACATTAGACTCAAATGAAAACTCACCTTGCTCTTGGCCAGTCATTTCTTTGTGATATTTCTTGAATAATCGGTTCGTCAATTTCCACAAATCTCTTCAAGACTTGCAGCCTGGTGCGCCTGCTACCCCCAGCAGAACCGGACCTAAGTAAAAAAATTTCGATAAAATCGGCCCCTAAACCCAAATGGGACATTTTTAAAGTGCATAATCCATTTTTCCGATAGGCAAGTTAAGCGGAGAAGCAAGTACGTGTCTTTTACTGTAAATCTAAGGAGTAAGTAGGTGAGACTGGATACCAGAAAATTTTTATCACTTTTCTTAATTGTTGTTAGTGTGCTCTTGTTCTGCCTGAACAATCCACAGGAGGTGAAGTCATCGGCTGGAGGGCATCACTTTTTCAGTGGAATTGTACAAGAAGTCACGCCGGAATATCTAATTATCAATAATCGAACGTATGAATTCACACCACAGACCAAATTTTTTGAAGAATACCGATATAAGAACTCCATTTATCAAAAGCCATCTTCGTTAAATGCCGTCAAGGAAAAGGCCAAGGTTACTGTTAAAGCCATAGGCAAATCCATTTTAGAAGTCTATATCGAAAATTACTAAACACAACTAAGTCTTAACTATATACAGGTGAAAGCTATGCAAAAGAAAGTCTTGGCTACCTTGCTTTTAAGCATATTCTTTATAATTGATTGTCTATCAATTGCTATTTCTTGCCCCATTGATCAATGTGCTGTTCCGCCATTTATGGCTTCTCAGATACCCCCTCTTGTGATGCTCGTTATGGGAAGGGATCACAAGCTTTATTATGAGGCCTACAATGATGCCTCTGATCTCGATGAAGATGGAGTACTCGATGTAGGCTACAAACATTCCATTGATTATTACGGCTATTTTGACTCCCATAAATGCTACAAATATGACTCGGCTTCTGGAGTCTTTGAACCCACAAGAACAACGGCAGACAAATATTGCGGAGGAGCAGATGAGTGGAGCGGGAATTTTTTGAATTGGCTCACCATGAGCCGAATGGATGTGCTGAGAAAAGTTTTATATGGAGGGTACAGAAGCACAGACACAACCACCTCTACGGTTCTCGAGGGGGTCTTTATACCTCAAGATGCCCACAGCTGGGGAAAGGAATACAGTGGGAATGACACCCGGCTTCTCACCCCTTACGACGATCCTTCCTCTAGTTGCCAACTTCCAGATGAACCAGCCACTTGGGATCAGGACGGTAAAATCCTCTTTGTAATTTATGACGACGACAAAGATGGAATTTATGGCAATGACCACAGTGAGATGATGACGTCATTTGAGCCAAAATCTTTCAGCAGTATGACATATCTCAGCAAACTAGACACAACTGATAATTATTCAATTACAAATCGGATTGAAACAGGCAATTACATGTTAGTTGCTGAGTTTTACGTCAACAATTTGAATGAAGGAAACTGGTATTTCGCTGTTGATTCTGACGATGGCTCCGAAGTGGAAATTGACGGCACAATTGTAGCATCCTTTTATGGCCCTCATGCCTTCTGCCACTGCCAAAGCAATCAAAGTATTGCCGTAAACCTTTCAGAGGGTTGGCATCGAATAATAGTACGTCTAAGAGAAAATACAGGGGGTGACGGCGTACTAGTATGGTTCAAAAATAGCACCCATCCCTTTTGGACGACCTTTGGATCATTATCACTGACCCTCAGGGCACCCACCATTGAGGACGAATGCAGCCTAAAGACCTTCGAATTCATAGAAACAGGAACACCAAGCTATGGAGGAACCTCCATCAATTTAACTAATGAACGCCACCTCTTTTGCGTCACCAGTTTGGCTGATGGTGCCCCCCATAGAATCAGAGTAATTCGTAATTCCACACACCGCGTTTGGGAATGGGCATCTAAGGAGCGCCCAGTATGTGACAACTCCCTGGGAACTCCAGATGAAGAACTCGTAGTTAGAGTCAAGGTGTGTGATCCTTCTGTTGGGCTCGAGGACAACTGCGTAAGATATCCTGCCAATTCATATAAGCCAACAGGACTGCTTCAAAAATATGGTGAAGGCACAGGAGAAAAGGTTTGTTCTCAAACTTTTACCTCTTGTAATAATGACAACGACTGCCAACCTAATGAAAGCTGTATCCTGGCAGCTCCCATGTATTTTGGTCTATTAACGGGCTCATATACGAAAAATTTAAGCGGTGGTGTCCTCAGGAAAAATGTTTCCCCAATAGGTGACGAAGTAGATCCCAACACCGGAATCTTGTTACAAACACCTGGTATAATTGACACCATCAATACCCTTAGGGTAACTGGATTTCTTTATAGCAACCATTCTTATACCAGCACTGCCTACGGAGAAAGTTGTGGATGGATAACTGATCATCCCTTAGAAGAAGGCGAATGCCGCATGTGGGGAAATCCTATTGCAGAGATGATGTATGAAACAGAGAGATATTTTGCTGGCAAATCCTCACCAACCTCTGATTTTAACTATTTTTCATTTGATGGAACTGATAACGGGCTGCCCCTTCCAAAGGCTGACTGGGAAGACCCTTATGAGCTATATCCATACTGCTCCAAGCCTTCAATACTGATCATAAGTGACATAAATCCAAGTTACGATTCAGACAAGGTGCCAGGAAGTGCTTTTAACAACTTCACTGGTGACCTTTCAGGCCTCGATGCCAAAACCCTTGCCAATCAAATTGGAGAAAATGAAAATTTGGATAGTAATCAACACTTTATAGGCGAAAGTAATGGCATCGACGACTTTATATGTTCAGCCAAAGACACCTCTGACCTCGGAGCGTTAAGGGGTTTATGCCCAGAGGAACCCACCAAACAGGGAAGTTACTATTCTGCTGCCCTTGCCTATTACGGCAAGACTATGTTTGACGACCAGATGGACCGACCTGACATCTCGACCTATTCTGTGGCTCTGTCTTCCCCAGTACCTGACATCAAGATTCAGGTAGGCTCCCATGAGGTTACGCTTGTTCCCATAGGCAAGTCTGTAAGCGGCTGTTATATCACTGCATGCTATACAAAATGTACTTTGACTACCGATCCAGTTACGGGCCTCCAAATCACCAACTGTTCTAGTGACGCCTATTGTCCTTCTAACCAGATAGTCGATTTCTACGTAACTGAAATTACACCCACCAAGGGACAGTTTCGTATCAATTTTGAAGACGTTGAACAGGGTGCTGACCACGACATGGACGCCATCGTGACCTACAACTACGAGGTCATCGATGACAACACAGTCAAGATTTCCCTTGATTCATCTGTGTATGCCTCTGGCTGTATCGACCAAGTGTTAGGATTCGTTATTTCAGGAACCACAGAAGATGGAGTCTATCTGCCAGTTAGGGATGCGGACAGCGGTTCATGTGACTCCAACACGCCTACCCTGGTCTGCTCGATGCCCCTCACATGGGAAAAGACCTTTACAGTCAATAACAACACCACTGCAGCCACCCTTATGAAAAATCCTCTGTGGTACGCTGCCAAATGGGGAGGCTTTTCTGACATAAACGGAAACAACATTCCAGACTCCCCTCTGGAATGGGACAAAGACAATGACGGCGTTCCAGACAATTACTTTTTCGTTGTAAACCCACTTAAGCTCGAACAACAACTGGACAAGGCCCTTAGAAGCATCCTTCGGAAAACTTCATCGGGAACCTCGGTTTCGGTTCTTACAACCAAAACCAAGAAGGGTAACCTCACCAACCAGGCCGTATTCTATCAGGAAAAAGGATTCGAAGCTGGAAAGACAGTCAATTGGGTGGGCTATCTTTATACATACTGGTTACTCAATTTGAAAAAAGTCCAAAATATTAGAGAAGATAACGTAAATCCTTTCTTCTTGGATATTCTCGGAGACAACATACTTGATTTTATAATTAACGAGTACGGTAACTTGAATATTGCAGCATATAGCAGCGCTGCAAATGGAACCAGGACCTCAGTTGTAAATATGTATGAGTCCCTTGATGAAGTGCATCCCATTTGGGAAGCAGGCGACAGGCTAAAGGAAAGCTCTCCTAATGAAAGAAACATACTTTATGCCGGCCTGTCATCCAATGGCACACTCTACTCCTTTGATCTAGACAACCTGGATGCAAACACCAGTGGACTCAAAACCCTACTCACTTCGTGTAATGAAACTACCCCATGTCTTGGCAGTAACGAGACAGCGTGTCAACAAAACCTTATACGCTTTTTACGGGGTGAGGAGATTCAAGGGTGCAGAAGCCGTCAGACAGGCAATGGGATATGGAAACTGGGAGATATCATCTATTCTACCCCCCAAATCGTTGAATATAAGGATTACTCATTGGTATTTGTTGGAGCAAATGATGGAATGCTCCATGCTTTCCGGGAAGGAAAACTACGCACAGACGGTCTTTCTACAAATCAGCTAGTAAGGTTGTGCTCTGATTCCAACACCACTTGCGATGTTTCAAAACTTGGCCACGAAGATTGGGCCTTTATTCCCACAAATGTCATGCCCTATCTTCGTTATCTGGCCAGACCGGACTATGGTGATTGTCACTTGTACCTGGTTGATCTTTCGCCATATATCATTTCCGAAGACACAAATGACGATGGTTATATAGATAAAAGAATACTCATTGGCGGACTGAGATTTGGTGGCGCTTGCGGATGTTCAGGTGCCGAGTGTGTAAACCCTCCAAGTGAACTCTGCCCAGATCCATCGTCTGAGGACTGTATCGGACTGTCTTCATATTTTGCCCTTGATATCACCGACCCTGCCAATCCACAGTTCTTGTGGGAATTCTCTGATCCCAAGCTTGGTTTTTCATACTCCGGGCCTGCCTACATAAAGAGGGAAAATGCCCATTTTGTCATGTTTGTCTCAGGCCCCACGGATTATAGGGGTTCAGCAGGGCTCGATCTAAAAATATTCGTGCTGAAGCTCGATGACGACTTCAAGATTGAACAGGTCTACAAGTTTGATGGAGACGGTCATGATGAAGGCTTTACCAAAATCGACGAACTTGCCTCATACAATAACACCTTTGGCGGACGTCTATTCACCAATGGCATTGACTATGACGATAACGGAACTACAGACGCAGTATTTTTTGGTATCAACCAATTTACTGGCACCGTCTGGCAGGGCAATGTGATTGGAGTCCTGACAGGTGACGATGATCCAAACAACTGGAGCTTTGAAACAGTATTCAACTCTGCAAGGGAACCGGTTACCTCAAAGATTGAATACATGAAATGCTTTAACATGAATTACATCTATTTTGGTACAGGCAGATGGTTTTACAAGACAGACGAAGAAGGTCAGACAGCCTTTGATGTTGAAAAACTGTACGGAGTAAGAATTGACGAATGTCTGAATGAAGGACATGGCCATTGCAGCATTAATAATGCCCATAATGCTCAGGAAATATGTAACCAGATTGAACTCAATGAGGCTCAAAATATCGCATGGACCGTTGAAGATCTCGAACCAAGAGACGATGAATATTTCAAGGAGCGGACAATTACCGATCCCACGATATCGACTTATAACATGGTATTTTTTACTACCACACAACCGTCATCGGATATTTGCAAGTTTGGTGGCCGCTCTAGATTGTGGGCCCTTAACTGTGCGACTGGTGGAAATATGACATCAAGTTGTCCTGGCATAATTCCTTCGCCAACCTCTAGTGGCAAGGTGGGTGGAACCCTACTCCTCCAGCTTTCGAGAGGAAACATCGAGGACGTAAAGGTGGATGAAGAAGCCTTTTCCTATGAGGGCGGCAAGAGTTCGGAATGGATGACTGGAATTCCACCGGAATCCTCCACGCCCCTCACTGGAGGTCCTCCTGGCTCAGAAGGTGAGCTTATTTTGTGGTTAGAAAAATGATTTGTAACAAAGGTTTCAGCCTAATCGAAATGATGATAGTGCTAGCAATACTTATAATCCTGGGATTGTTGGTATTAAACAACTTCCGTGGACTTACCAAAGTACATTCTATTGAGACGGATACCAAGAGGATTCATGCTTTTGCCCAGAAAAAACGCATGACTGCATTTTCAAAAAAAATTGATTTGTTCTTGTCTATATCCGGAAATGGAACAAAACTTTGTGAGACAGTGGAAAATGTATGTATAACGTTAGATAACACTTTTTCATCGTCTGGTGTTATAGGAATAACCGATAGAGGAACATATACTACGGGGAATATTCATATAGCCACAGTAGAGCCAGATGCAGCTTATTCATGTGTAGTATTTTCTGCAACTAGAGCTAGATTGGGTAAATGGGATGGAACAAACTGTAACGCACAATAAAAAAGGCTTCACACTCATTGAAGCTTTAGTGGCACTATTGCTTCTATCTATTGTACTTCTTGGTCTTATACCATCATTTCTAAGCGTATACAACCTGAATCTAGAAATGACTACACATGATATCGCTGTAGAAATCGCCCAAGAATTGCTGGAAGAAGCACGCAGTCAAAGCTTGAGCAATCTCATCGATAGCAACAGCACCATTAGTCGCAGAGTGAATAAAACTGATGTGAACTTTAATGTAAAACAAAATGTTGTGGATGTTTTCGGAGGCGAACTCAAAAAGGTCTATATCAAGGTTCTTTGGACCTATCGAGGCCAGCCACGTTCGTACAATGCTACCACTGTGGTAGGAGGCTTAAATGGATAGCCAAAAGGGATTCACACTGGTTGAGATTGCAGTGACGATGCTCATTGTCTCTGCTGCCATTGGTATGGCCTTCTTCGCCTTTAACAAGCTAAGCACAAGTAGCAGCAGGGAAACCATGAGCGTGGAGACATCCATGGACAAAGTGGTGGGAATGGAACTCTTTAGACTGGATATAGAGCACGCTGGCTTTGGAATCGGACTGGATGAATCGTGCCCTCCTGTTAAATATATCAGCGCCCTAAATGCAGCCGATGTGTGTGATCCAGATCTGCAAGATTCACTCGTTCTGCGTTCTACTTTGAACAATACCAATTCCAAAACCCTGGGGTGGCTATCTGTCGACTGCAAGGCAGGTGATCCCTGGGCATCCCACATATTGTTGGACGAACGGAAGAATACCACCGTTAACTCATTGGTTTTCCTTGATTATCAAGAAAAAATTAGTTTTGTGGCCCCCTCATCTGCAACCGCATGCCCCATAGATGCACATTTCATTGGATACCCCGTGGACACGAGTTCTGCCAATTCTTGTAAAGACCAAATATGTTCAAGAATATATTACACCTTGAGTTCCACGCAGACCTTGCCGAAATGTGCCGCTGGCACCAAGAATCTCCTTAGAGTTGTGGATAATGGTACGGGCTCTCCAGTACTTAGTTGTGTTGCCGATCTGCAATTCAGATTTGCCCTCGACACAAACAATGATGGGATAGTGGATACTGTCGGCGATGGCACTATATTGCCAACCAACAATGACACTTTGCGAGAACAACTAAAATACATAACCTTTTACGCATTAATTCAAGATGGCCCCTATGATCGTGAATACAATTACTCTTCAAACGTAACTGTGGACTCAGGTGTTACTTTAACCTTTCCAACAGGTTGTACCAACTGTTCCAATTATCACTGGAAGGTGGTCAAGAAAACCATAAAATTCATGGACTTATAAAATAATTATGTTGACTAAGTTTATTGCAAAAGAATGTGGTATGGCTCTAATCACTACTTTGCTCCTGGCTCTTCTTGGAGTCTCGTTGGTGGTGGGGCTTTTTTATATCTCCAAAAACATGGGGTCCATCTTTGGAATAAATAGCCGTTATTTTCAGGAACTTGAAGATGCTAAAAGTATAGCCAACTTTATAGCTGGCACTATTATGAGTGCGAGTAGGGACTTGGAATGCGGTATTAACGGCTCACAGATATGTGTTCCCAACCCTGTTACCGACTGTAATAGCAGTTCTGCATCTTTTATCCATCTCCCTTCAGATGTCTACGACTCATCCCATCATACAGTCAAGGCGTGTTACCTGTTCAATTTTGAGGATCCGGATGCAGTGGTTCCATTTTCTCTACATGGTTTCTGGATAAAGGTTAACAACCCTCAGACCGGAGAAAGTGTGAACTTAGATTTTGTATATAAAGTTCAGTGAGGTAATAAAAGAGAAATGAATAATATTTCGAGGCGGACAGACAGAAGCGAAGGCTTTTCATTAATAGAGCTCATGATAGTTTTGGCCATTCTAGCGATATTGGCTGGGGTAGCCATTACCAATTATAACTCTTTTAAAAATAGAACCGTTTGCTCCCAAGTCGAAGTAACAGTTCATCATGCCATGTTAAAGGCAGTCAAGGAATTTAATGAAAATGGATCAGTCCCAACTGGAGATGCGTCTGTTAACTTAAATATATCGTTTCCAGACGAGGTGGCTTCAGTCATAGTGGGAGGCGCAGGAACGCCATCCTCCCCCATCACAGTCAATGGTACCGCTACAGGCAACAAGTGCCCTAAAGGTACAAAATATGTATTGACTGAAGATCAGACTAAGGGTGAATGGAAATAAAACAATTAGTTTTATCTCCTTACTACAATGAAATGATCCTATCCAGATTTGGTGGAGTGGAGGCTAAACCTTGATCGCTGTTTAAACATTTCTTTTCTACACTGCCAGGCCATAGATCTATTGGCTGAATTTTCTCTCCAATGGCTAGCAGACCTCAATATTTTGAAATATACCCGTTCAGCGTAGCCTTGCTGGCAAAGCGTTAATAGCATTGGCTCCGCAGTTTTTCAGGGGTAAGAATGAACGACTGTGAAGTGAATTGCCCAGCTGTTGACCTCACGACCCATGTCTTCCAAGCCCTTGATGAAATCCATGGCTGGTGTACTAAATACCTTGGTCCCAATAAAATTTGAACCCTGACCAGATACATCTATCTCATAAGCACAATCTTAAATGGTAGAAGCAGAATTTCTTTCTTTGATGAATTACTAATCCCACCAACCACCCTGGAAAAAGCGATTCCTCATATTTTTGTACAATAGGAATAAACCCGTACGATATCACGCGTAGGACCAGAGGATAACTATGCCTTTCATAATTTTGAAACAATAGTGGCCACCTATAAAAAACCTCATGAATTGTGGATCAATAAGCAAGGCTGATAGAGAGGCATAGATGATTTGGCTTCAGATTCCCATAAGTCCCACTGCCAAACTCTTAGGTGTTGCGGATAAGAACCTGTAGAGAATAGTTATTTATTGCAGAAAGGATCATATCAGGTCTTGATCTAAGTTTAGTCAAGACAGTGGCAGTGGCAGTGGATGAAATCCCCTTAAAATGATGGCATCAATATGTAAGCGTGTTTATGGATCTTGGATGGAGACAGGCGGTCAATGATCTTTGTTGTTCCTTAAAAGGATGTGCAAACAAATTTTAGTGATTTCATTAAGTTGAGAACAACGACGGTATTTTCGCAAACTGAAAACTGGAAAAATATATCAATGCAAAAAAAGCGGGCATCCCTATTCAGGGTGCCCGCTTTTAGGTTTATATCAATGTATTATCAGACAACTATGGCTTCAGAGTACATGTGATA
>JAADCZ010000002.1 GCA_013154175.1 Thermodesulfobacteriota bacterium | reverse complement strand
CCAACTCCATTGACACCAACCACCAGAATCACATAGGGTTTGGCTGTGGCCGATTCTTCCTTCTGGCCCGGTTCTTCCTTGGGAAAAATCGACTTGATGAGCTCCTTCAGCCGCTCTCTCAGGGCGTTTGGGTCTGATACCTCGCCCCTGTCCACCTCTTCCTGGAGCCTGTCGAGTATGTGCTGGACAGTGGTTACCCCCATATCTGCCATTACCAGGATCTCCTCTATCTCTTCCAGGAGTTCCGGGCTTATTTCCTTTTTTCCAAGAAAAAGTTGGTCCAACTGCTTGATAAAGCCGTTTCTTGAACGCGATATTTTTTCCTTGAGCCTTTTTAACATGCCTCTTTTTCCTTCCCGCCCTTTGTGAGCTTGTGAAAGTTTAATATTGACAGATATAAACATACTCGTATTTAATAGCAACAGCTCGTAATTCAAGAAAATAATCTTAAATTACAAAACCATTACGTGGAGGGGCGTGTGAACAAATCCGATCTCATTGATGCCTTGGCAGAAAGGCTGAACATACACAGGCAGTTGAGCGAATTTATCGTCAATTCCATATTTGATGATATGACCGAGGCCCTTGTCCGGGGCGAAGGAATAGAGATCAGGGGCTTTGGATCCTTTTCAATCAGGGAGTACAAGTCTTATGTAGGGAGGAATCCCAAAACAGGTGAGAAGATAGAGGTCAAGCCCAAGAAGCTGCCCTTTTTCAAGGTTGGTAAGGACTTGAAGGAAAGGGTCATGGCAAAGGCAGGTACCTAGCCTAGCCGGCCTCCATTACCTGAATGTCCTCCAGTATAAGTGCTGCAGCCGTTACTCCGACAATGGGCTGCAGCCCGCAGGAGGGGCTTTTACTTTTTAAGATTGCCTGACTACAGCCAAACAGCCTAGCAAGTTTCACACATTCACGAGCGCCTTGCACGAACCATTCTGTCACATCTCCCCCATCCTCAAGCCGAACAACCCTTGCACTGCCTTCGAGCACGTCAAAGCCGTCCCCGCCAACCAAATGGGCAGGGGGCCTCGGGGTTGAAAGCCCTCCAAGCTGTTCGGGGCATACGGGCACGACCCTGGAACCCTTTGCCAGGCTTATGACTTCCTGGTTGGGCTTGGATCTTGCGTCATAGCGGCACGAAATCCCCAGTAGACAACCACTGACGAGTATCAAAATATATTTTCTCCAGTAAACAGAACAGCCGGCTCGTCCTCGGCCCTCTGTTCTATGTGGCCAATTAGGAAGGCCTCCTCGTTCAGGGCCTTTAGCTGAAGGAGTATCTCCTGGGTCTGGGAGGGAGGCACTATGAGTATCATCCCCACTCCACAGTTGAAGGTGCGAAGCATCTCTTCTTCTGGGATGTTGCCCTTTTTCTGGAGGAACTTGAAAATTGGATGAACGAACCAGCTCCCTTTTTTGATTACTGCCTTGCATGTGGTGGGCAAGGCCCTTGGGATGTTGTCCTGAAAACCGCCACCAGTTATGTGGACGATTCCATGAATTTTGAAGGATTTTAACAGGTTGAGAATTGTCTTTACGTAGATCTTGGTTGGGGTGAGAAGGATCTCGCCAACGGTGCCACCAGGCAGCTCATCCACGGTGTCGGTGACATCGAGCCCAAGTTCCTCGAAAATCAGTTTTCTGACCAGTGAGTAGCCATTGCTGTGGAGACCAGAGGAGCTGATGCCAATTATCTCATGGCCTACTCCAACCTCAGAGCCGTCTATGATCTCGGACCTTTCCACAACCCCGACACTGAAGCCTGCCAGGTCGTACTCGTTCGGAGGGTACATGCCTGGCATCTCGGCTGTCTCGCCGCCAATTAGGGCACACTCTGCCTCTTTGCAACCCGTGGCTATGCCACTGATTACGTCAGAGGCCACCTTTTCCTCCAGTTTTCCAGTGGCAAAATAATCCAGGAAGAAAAGCGGGGCAGCCCCAGTGACTATTATGTCATTGACGCACATGGCAACGAGGTCTATGCCAACGGTGTTGTGGATGTTGGTCATGAAGGCAATCTTCAGCTTGGTGCCAACGCCGTCTGTGGAAGAGACCAGCACTGGGTTTTTGTACTTGTCTTGGTCAAGGGCAAAAAGGCCTGCAAAACCGCCAATTTCCGTAATAACGCCCTTGGTGTATGTGGAGGAGACTATTTGTCTGATGTCATCGACGAGGCGGTTGGCCTTGTCTATGTCCACTCCTGCCTGGGCATACAAGGATTTTTTTTCTTTCACGAGCTCTTCTCCGTCTCCCTTCCCAATTTCCGATTTATTACCAGCTTTGTATATGATATTCTTCATTAATGGCTGCTGCAATCCCTATGGATAGTGCAGCTTCAAATAAATGGCAACTTTTTGAAAAACATGAAGATAAATTTGAAGGATATTCCGGTGGGGCCAGACCATCCCATGCCCGAGAAGCTGAAATGGGCCAAGTTGGTCTATGATGCCTGTTCCCAAAAACTCCTCGAGGAGCCGGTGGTTCGCTCCCTATTGTCAGACTACAAAGACAGCATCCAGGAAAACTGGAAGGTCATGAAGGATACAGGGGTCGTGGCCGAATGCACCAGGTGTGCCATGCAGGATGGAGGAAGCTGCTGCGGAAGCGGTATAGAGAACAAGTTCGACGTAATAAACCTCCTGATAAACCTGCTCATGGGGGTAGAGCTGCCCTCGGAGCCCTGGGACCCTACCGGATGCTGGTTTCTTGGGGAAAAAGGCTGCAGGATAGTGGCCCGCCATGTGATATGCGTAAATTTTATGTGCAGACGTCTCTATGATGCCCTGTCTCCAGAAAAGGTTAAGGCAGTACAGGAGGCAATGCAGAGGGAGACAGAGAATGGATTCATGCTGGAGGAGTATTTGAAGACCTGGCTTGCAAGACATGGATGAAAATCAAGTTGAGCAACATGAAAAGTGGATGACCAAGGCCCTGGAGCTTGCAAAGTCGGCCCTGGACGCTGGCGAATTTCCAGTAGGGTGTGTGCTGGTAAGCGGAGACAGGATTGTAGGCATGGGAAGCCGGCTGAACAGCCATGGAAAGCACCAGAACGAGCTGGATCACGCCGAGATCGTTGCTCTTAGGCAATGGGCGGAAAGTGGCAGGCCTGGAGATGGAGAAGTAGTCGTCTATTCAACCCTCGAGCCGTGCCTTATGTGCACCGGGGCGCTGCTTATAAGTGGCATAAGGCACATTGTGTTTGCCTATGAGGATGTTATGGGAGGGGCGTGTGGTCTCGACTTTTCAAAGAGGATATCTGCTTCAGCAAATTCAAAGTCTTTTACATCCCTTTACACCGAGGCAGACCCAAAGGTGGTGGCAGGGGTGATGAGGCAGGAAAGTTTGAATCTTTTCAAGGCCTTTTTCTCTAGGCCAGATAATAGCTATCTGAAAAACACGCTCTTGGAGCAATACACCTTGGAACAGGCATGACATTATGAAAAATCAAAGCAACCTAAGGAAGCGAACCGTAGAATTTAAGCCCCATTCGAGAAATCTCTTTTTCCACATTCTTACGGCATGCAATCTCAAATGCGCCCACTGTTACATAAATCCCAGCCAGCATGGAACCCAGACCCTCGATGAAGAGACCATAAAGGAGTGGTTGAGGCTTTTTTCAGCCACAGAAGGCTCTGATTCCATTCGTGCGGTTGAAAATACAAACGTGGTCTTTTTGGGCGGTGAGCCAACAATGAATCCTGCACTCAGTGAAGGAATCAAGGAGGCCAAGAGGCTTGGCTATGCCTCTGTCACAGTGGATACCAACGGCTATCTGTTCAACGACATCTTGGACAGGGTTGAGCCTGGCCAGGTGGATTATTTCAGTTTCAGTCTCGATGGTTCCACCCCCGAAGTAAACGACGCCATAAGGGGAAAGGGCACCTTTCAAGCCTGCACAGAGGGCATTCGGCAGGCTGTAAGGCGGGGATTTAATGTAAGCTCAATTTTTACTGCAAGCTCAAAGAACATCCACGATCTGCCAAACATGCCGGCCCTTCTGAAGGGGCTGGGGGTTGAGAGGTTTTTCATTCAGGTGATAGGCATAAGGGGAAATCCAGCAAAATCCGAAGGGTCCAGTCTTCAACTCACCAAGGATGTCTGGGAGTCCGTGGTGCCGGAGACCGCTGAGAATGCCGCAACAATGGGCATGATATGTCATTACCCAAAGGTGTTTCTAGATGAGGGAAGCAAGTTCGAATGTGCTGGGGTGGTGGCAGAAAACTACTTTGTGTTTCCAAACGGTCGTGTTTACACCTGCCCTTTGTGTGAGGACTACCCCCTTCACTCCTATGAGATTAGGCAAGGCCGCCTAGTCAAAAAGCCGCCAATTACAGAATCGGAACTTTTCACCCTGAGCATACCGGAAGGTTGCGTCATGAATAAACTTCTGCATCCAGGCAATATAGCATAC
>JAADCZ010000099.1 GCA_013154175.1 Thermodesulfobacteriota bacterium | reverse complement strand
CATTAAGGAGATAGAGGATGGAGCAAGAGACCCACAAGAGTTTTTTCGAGCGTTTTGTCCATTCCCAGGTTTTTGGCAGCATCGTTCTTATTATTGCAGCAGTAACCGCTGTAGTATGGGCCAACTCACCGTGGTCAGAGCTTTATCATGCCATCAGTCACCTTGAGATAGGGGTGATTTTTGCTGGAAACACCTATCAGATGGGCCTTGCCCACTGGGTGAAAGATGGCCTTATGACCATCTTCTTTTTTGTGGTGGGTCTTGAGATTAAGAGGGAGGTCCTCCTCGGGGAGCTATCGTCTGTCAGAAAGGCCACCCTGCCAGTGCTCGCTGCCGTAGGAGGAAGTGTGACTCCGGCCCTGATCTACTACTTTTTCAATCCAAGTGGTCCGGCCATGAGCGGGTGGGGAATCCCCATGGCCACAGACATCGCCTTTGCCCTGGGCATACTGGCACTTCTTGGAAAGCGTGTTCCCACAGGGCTCAAGATATTTCTCACTGCGCTAGCCATTGTGGATGACCTCATAGCAGTGCTGGTCATAGCCATTTTTTATACTGCACACATAAACATCAAAAGCCTGATGCTGGCTGGTTTTTTCCTCTTTCTGTTTTATATGGCAGTGAAATCAAAGAGCAAACGCCCATTTCTCTATCTCTTTCCAGCCATAGGAGTGTGGGCATGTTTCATGGTTTCTGGGATTCATGCAACCATTGCAGGGGTGATAATAGCCCTTCTCATACCGGTCAAATCGAGAATTGATCCAAGTGAATTTCTCCAGCAGATAAAGCAGAGTATTGACGCACTTATGAAAAGCGGGCCCCTTACCAGGGGAAGTCTCACCTACAACAAGCAGCAGTGGCAGCTTGTGGAGGAGATTTATCTTGCTGCAGACGATATGATTCCCCCTGGAATCTTTCTTGAAAAGCACCTTCACCCAGTGCAGGCGCTTTTTATCCTTCCACTTTTCGCGCTCTTTGCAGCAGGAGTCACCATAAATGCTCAGACCCTTGCCTCATTCCCTGGCCCCTTGAGCCTGGGCATAATTGTGGGGCTCATCCTTGGAAAACAGGTGGGGATTACACTTTTCAGCTGGCTTGCCATTGTCACAGGTATAGCGGATCTGCCAAAGGGTGTAAGATGGCTTCATGTGTGGGGTGTCAGTGTTTTGGCAGGTATCGGCTTTACCATGTCCATTTTTATTAGTGAGCTCGGGCTTGGTAGCCAGGCCCTCATCGATGAGGCAAAGATTTCAATCTTCATAGCCTCCTTTGTCGCAGGGGTAATGGGTTATATCGTGTTGCGCAAGACCCTGCCTCGTGAAGGGGCGGCTGACTGAACAAGTCAAAAATGAGAAGGTTCCGCTTCAGATACAGCTTTCATAACCTGCTTGTATGGCTGCTACTCTACATGATTGTATCCCCCTTTTTGTACAGGGTTCCAGGGGCAAAAATCATCTTTTCCCTTTTTATCTCACTGGTTCTGTTCTTTGCGGTTTATGCCATGGAAAGGCGGGAGCCTCTTTTCAAGGCGGCGGTTTTGCTCCTTGGGGCCTCCCTGATCCTTTTGTGGTTCGATGTGCTCAACATCGTTAGTCTTCCCCGCATGGCCAATACCTTGGCGGTTATGGCCTATACGGGAATACTTATTTATTCGTTTTCCAAACATGTATTCAGGGCAAGGGCGGTGGACGGTAGGTTAATTTGTGCAGCCCTTTGCCTCTATCTCTTTCTTGGAATCTTTTGGGGCTATCTCTATGAAGTGCTCTACAGCTTTGACCCAACATCATTTTCAGGCAGGATTCTTTCATCCAACAGTTCAGATATGTTTGCGTGCCGACAACACTTTCAATATTTCAGCTTTGTAACTCTCACCACCTTGGGCTACGGTGATGTAGTACCAAGGCAGGCAGGCCCTGCTGCCCTTTGCGTCGCAGAAGCCATAATGGGCCAATTTTTCATGGCCGTTCTGGTTGCCCGCCTCGTGGGCATCCAGGTATCCCAGCAGTTTGCAGAGGGCGAAAAGGAAAAAAGGGGGCTGTAGATGGGTGTTGAAAGGTGCGGCACAGGGGCAGGCGGAGGCAAGACCCTTCCTTGCCAGATATTGGTGTGCCCGGACTGTGATCTTCTCTTGAGGGCAAAGAGGCCACGGCCCGGGGAGAAGCTTTGTTGCCCTCGGTGTAACTGCGTTTTGGATGCCCCGGTGGAAAACAGCGTCGAAAAGACCATGGCCCTCAGTCTGACAGGGCTATTGATATTTCCCCCGGCAATCTTCCTGCCCCTTCTGACCCTCGACATCCTCGGACTTGAAAATACTGGCAGCATCTACTCAAGCGCCCAGGCAATGGTGCGTTCAGGTTTTTTCTTCACTGGAATAGCAGTCTATATCACGAGCATTATCGTTCCCTTTGTAAAACTGCTTCTCCTTTTTCTGGTCTCCTTGCAGATACAATTTCGACACAGTAATGCAGCAACACTTTTCATGTTCAAGACCTACAAAAGGCTGGATGAGTGGGGCATGCTCGAGGTCTACATGATAGGAATACTCGTGACCATAATCAAACTGCTCCACATGGCCAAGATCGAATATGACGTGGGGTTTTTCTGCTTTATCGGGCTTCTTTCTGCCACCCTTCTTTCATCCTCTTTTCTTGATGAAAACCGGTTCTGGAATGAGATACACGCACAGATGCTGGAAAAGGAAGGAAAGGCAGGGGAGGTGGAAGTGGAAGCGCAACCAGGCTCCAATGGGCCCACAGAATCGGCAGTTACGAAATAGGGTCATGGCGAAAAAGATTTTTGATACTCCAGAAACAGGCTTAGGTAGTGGCTTGATGGTTTGCCATGAGTGTCACATGGTGGTTCCCATGCCGCAGGAGGGCAAGGGGCAGGCCAGTGTTTATTGCCCAAGGTGTGGATGCCCTGTCCATGCAAGAAAGCCCAACAGCCTGGCTCATTCCTGGGCCCTTGTGATAACATCCCTCATCTTGCTTTTCCCGGCCAATCTCTTGCCAATAATGAAGGTGGATTATATGGGGGCCTCTGAATATTCCACCATTATGGACGGCATTATCTATTTCTTCAAAGAGGGCTCCTATGGAATCGGTACAGTCATTCTGGTGGCGAGTGTTCTCGTACCGGTTTTCAAGATTGTTGGTATCATGATTATACTTTTGTCCATTCACTTTCGCATAGAGAGTTGGCTGGAACACAAGACCCTCATGTTCCGGTTCATCAAGTTCATTGGTCGCTGGTCAATGCTGGATATTTTTGTAATTGCACTATTAACAGCCCTGGTTGACTTTGGTTTCTTGTCGACCATAGCTGCTGCTCCTGCCGCGCCCTTTTTCTGCGGGGTCGTGATTGCCACCATGCTCGCTGCAGAGGTCTTTGATACAAGGCTCATCTGGGATGCTGCAGCCAAGTCTCATGGCCAGCATGAAGAGGGTAGGGGTGAGTAGCAGGAGTATCCAGGAAGTGATATCTCCTGGCAATTTTTTTCGAGGTTAACATCATGAAGGATGCTGAAATAAAAAGAAAACGAGGCATATCACCTATCTGGATTCTTCCCCTGATTGCCTTGTCCATTGGTGCGTGGCTTCTCTACAAGAGCATAGTGGAAAGGCCCATTGACATAATTGTGCACTTTCATAGCGCTGAAGGTGTAACTGCAGGCAAGACCAAGGTGATGTTCAAGGGGCTTCCCATTGGCATTGTCAAAAAGATTACTGTGGATAAAGACCTCGATACGGTTTCCATGAAAATTGCCATAAGCAAGCAGGCAGAAAAGGGGCTTGTCGAGGATGTGAAATTCTGGATAGTAAGGCCTGAGATTGCTGCCGGCAGGGTAAGAGGGCTCGAGACTCTTCTTACAGGTTCCTATATCGCTGTGCAGCCAGGAAAATCAAAGATACCGTGCAGGGAATTCATTGGGCTGGATGAGCCGCCGCCCATACCAGAGGATGCCCCGGGCCTACACATAAGGCTTGAAACAGATGCCCTGAACTCCCTCCAGAAGGGTTCTGCAATTTATTACAAGGACATAAAGGTGGGTTCAATCCAAGGTTACGAGATGGAGCCGAACGGAAGGATTCTCGTGGAGGGCTATATCGAACCTGATTATGCCCACCTGGTTAAGCCAGGCACGAGATTCTGGAATGCCAGCGGCATAACCCTCAAGGGCGGCCTCAATGGCATAATCTTCCACATGGAATCCCTAAGCAGCCTCATTAACGGAGGGGTGAGCTTCTACACCCCGCCAGAGCTTATGAGCCAGCCGCCTGCAACGAACGGCCAGATTTTCAAGCTTTATCGCGACTATGAAGACGCCCAGTATGGAGTTGAGATAACACTTAAACTCTTTGACGGCGAGGGTGTGGCCGAGGGGTTAACAAAGGTCATCTATCATGGGATTGAAGT
>JAADCZ010000091.1 GCA_013154175.1 Thermodesulfobacteriota bacterium | reverse complement strand
AGAAATGGACCCTGCATCAATCGCGGCTCACTCGTGTGATATAATATTTGAAAGTGGCACATGTCAGGTTCCTGTAATCGAAAAAAGGGCCTTTCCAGAAAAGGTGCAGATATTAGGGCCTGCGCTAATTATTGACGACTTCACCACCATTTTGGTATCTGAGAGGTGGCGTGTAACCCTTATTGACGGCCATTTATTAGCCTTCAAGACGTAATTTACCCGATTTTCCCTAATGGATATGGCATTTACTGCCACCTGAGGGGTAACTGCCAGCATGATCAATCTTATTTATTCATGAAATCACCTAAAAAGAGACTAAGGGAGGGATTTTCCACAGGGGCATGTGCAGCCGCTGCGGCCAAGGCTGCCACCATCTTTCTAACACGGGGTGAAAAACCATCCAAAGTTGAGCTGAACTTTCCAGACGGAGTAAGAAGATCCCTGGCCATAGAATGGATAAAGGGCTTATCTCCTGCGTGTGCCAAGGCGTGTGTCATAAAGGATGCGGGTGATGACCCTGATGTTACCCACGGGGCACAAATAGAGGCCACGGTGGAGATATCCGACGCCGCCACTTCAGGGGAAGAAAGGGTCGAGATCCTGGGTGGAAAGGGTGTAGGCCGCGTCACCAAGCCTGGCCTAGCGGTCAAAAAGGGGGAGCCGGCAATTAATCCTGTGCCCCGGACAATGATCACCCATGCAGTGCTATCGGCCCTTGGCTCGAGCAACAAAAGGGCCTGCGTAACCATAAGTGTTCCAGAAGGAGAAAGGCTTGCTGAGAAGACATTGAACAAAAGGCTTGGCATCGTGGGGGGCATTTCCATCCTGGGGACCACCGGGATTGTAAAACCCATTTCAGAGGCCGCATGGTGTGCGACCATCTCGGTATCAATGGATGTTGCCCTTGCCGTAGGGCTCGACACCATCTGTCTATCGACTGGCAGGTCCAGTGAAGAGGCTGCCATGAAGGCATTCCCCATGAAGGAGGAGGCCTTTATCTCAATGGGAGACTATGTTGGCTTTTCCCTGAAAGAGGCAGGGCAGAGACCCTTTAGAAGGGTCATCCTGGCCTGTCAGTGGTCTAAACTCGTCAAGATGGCAATGGGCTGGGACCAGACACACGTCAGATTCGGCCCCATCGACCCTGGTGATGCAGTAAAATTTCTTGAGGAAAATTTTGGATTGACCCTTGATAACAAGGAAATAAATACAGTCAGACAGCTTCTTTCCTGGCTGCAGACTAGAACAGATGGTCAACGAATCATTCAGTCTGTTTGCAGACATGCCTATACCAGGCTGAAGAACTTTCTGCCAGGTGAGCAGGAGCTTAAATTGGTGCTCGTCTCCTATGACAAAAGAATCATCCACACAGAGCCCTAAAGGCCCTTTGAAAAGGTGTAGTGGCTGCAAATTTTTCTATGTGACCTACAAGCCAGCCCGACCCTACGGATGTAAGGCCTATGGGTTCGAAGCGCCCTCAACTCCGGCATCAGTTGTCGCACGGGTGTCAGGTTCCGAATGCCAGCTTTATGAACCACGTAACTCTGGCAGAGACCTGCATCGAACCTAGAGGCTGCTGTAAATTGCCTTGTCATAGGCCTTTAGGATGTCGGCCCTGCTGATTATTCCCCTGGGGACTTTCTTGTCTGTCCTGTCCGATAAGACAACCAGCTCGTCGGTCTTTTCTTCTGCCATCTTCTTTAGGGCCGTTGCGAGGGAGTTCCACGGGAATATTGTGGGGCGTTCCTCGACCAGATCCTTGACCTGCACCCCTGAATCAAGCCCCCTAAAGGTCACGGCGTGCCTTACGGCCTGGGCCATGACAACACCTGCATAGCTGCCATCTTCGTGCACGACAACAAAACAGGAGGCTGGATACTTTGACATATAGGCAACCAGCTCCCTTAGGCTCCAATTTTCCGGGATTGGATCAGGCTGCTCATCCTTGATTCGTTTCAGGACCTCATGAACCGTGAGGCGGGCGAGAATGCCCAAAAGGAAATCGCCATGATGAATCGGGGTATCAAACCGTGTGGTCAACTGCTTCTCATAAATGCCCTTCTTGCCCTTGAGCAGAAAAGCCAGGGTGGAAACCCACACTGCAGGCAGAAGCAGCGCATAATTCCCAGTCATCTCGCTGACCATGATGACTGTGGAAAAGGGGGTGCTTGCAGCAGATGCAAAAAATCCTGCCATGCCAACTATCACATAGGCCTCGGGATTGGGCACAAGACTTGGCCAGATGCGCTGGAGCGCCAACCCGACCGCTCCGCCCAAGGTGCCACCAATGACAACAGAAGGGCCGAAAACTCCACCGCTTCCTCCTGAACCAATGCTGAAGGCCGTGGCAAATATCTTTCCAAAGGCAATAAGCAGCAGTGTGGTGAACATCAACTTCCCTTCGAAGGCCTGCTGAAGCACGCCGTAGCCCGTATAAATGGCCCCGGGAAGGAAGTATCCTATGACACCTGTCAAAAAACCGCCAATGGCTGGCTTTATATGGTTGATTGTGGGGAGCTTGAGAAACAGATCCCGGATGAAATAAAAAACCCTTGCATAAAACCTGGCAGCATAGGCCACTGCCACTGCCAGCACCGTGTAGGGAAGTATCTCGGAGGAATGATGAAACACGTAGTGAGGGGTCTTGAACAGGGTTCCAAAGCCGAAAAAGAGTGAAAAAACACAATAGGCAACCACTGAAGTGATGGCAGAGGGGACCAAAAGCTCATACTCCATGTCTATGTCTCTATATAGAATCTCGGCTGCGAAGATGGCCCCTGCCAGGGGCGCGTGAAATATGGAGCCGATTCCTGCACTCATGCCTGCCATCATGAGGATACGTCGTTCCTGGGTGCTAAGATGCAGTTTTTGGGCAATTATGGAGCCGAAACCAGCTCCTATCTGGGCAATGGGCCCTTCCCTTCCTCCAGAGCCTCCAGAGCCAATGGTAATGGCAGATGCGATGGTCTTAATAATGGGTACCCTTGCCCTTATGATTGCATCTTTGAAGTGATAGCTCTCGAGGGCTGCATCAGTACCGTGGCCCTCTGCCTCTGGGGCAAAGGTATAGATTAGCCAACCAGAGATGATCCCACCCAGGGTCGGGACCACGAGAAGCATCCATCTGATAAAGGGGGTACTTGTTGGCGGAAATAGGGGATGCTCCCCGCCAGGCCCTTCAGGGCGATAACCTGCCATATAATCAAGGAAAATGTGGCGGGAAAAGTCGAGGGCTATAAAAAAGAACACTGAACCAAGTCCGGCTATTATCCCCGTGGGAACGGCCAGGAGCAAAAGCCTCCTAAGATGGAGCCATTGCCTAACATTTTTTATGAACTTTTTCTGAAGCTGGAATATCATAAGCGGGCCTGGTATAAAAAGCTGTTCAAGATAAAAATATTGTAGCTTATAGCTATTTGGAAGTAAAAGAAAATGATACACATTGCCGGCTACGAGCCGGGCACAAATCCTCCCTTTCTCAACGACCTATTGCAAAAATCGTCCCTTATTTTCGTTGCTGAAAGATTCAGGGACTCCCTTGCTGCCTTTGAGGAAAAACTGCGCCCTCTCGTCCCCCTCAAGGGAATGTTTCAGGAGATAAGACAGGCCCCTTCCGGGGCAGATATCTTGGTCCTTGCCTCTGGAGACCCTTTATTCTTTGGAATTGGGAGGACTTTTCTAAAGGAGTTTCCTTCAGACATTCTCAAATTCTACCCAGGCATTACAACTGTCCAGAAGGCATGTGCCCATTTCAAGATGCCGTGGGACGATATGGATTTTGTGAGTCTTCACGGAAAGGGCTCTTCGAACTTTGGCGCTCTCGTTGAAAAAATACTCAAAAGAAACCAATACAAGGTGGCCGTCTTTACGGACAGCAAGAACAGCCCAGACGTCATTGCCCAAAAGCTCCTGGAAGATGGCCTTGAAAATGCCAGGTTCCTTGTTGCACAGGACATAGGAGGACCCAATGAAAAATATACCTCCCTCCTGCCTGAAGAGGCGGCCTCTGAGACCTTTCACCCCTTGAATTTGCTCATCATCACAGGCAGCCACACTCGGCCCAATTACCGTTTTGGACTTTGCGAAGACGAATTTACCCATGAACAAGGGCTTATCACAAAGGCTGAAGTGCGTTCAGTCATTCTTTCCCAGTTGGAAGTGCCACAAGGCCATGTCTTCTGGGATATTGGAGCAGGCTCAGGCTCTGTTTCCATCGAGGCCTCCCTTCTGGCCCCGGGTCTTTCAATATTTGCAGTGGAAAAGGATGCCAGAAGATGCCAACATCTGAAAGTCAACAAAAAAAGGTTTATGGCACTGAACGTGAAAGTCGTCCATGACACTGCGCCAAGATGCCTGTCTGCCCTGCCTCAGCCAGACAGAATCTTCATCGGTGGCGGGCTTCTGACAAATGGCCTATTGGAAACGTGCTGGGATCTATTAACGGATGGGGGAATCATGGTTGCATCCACCATTCTTCTGGAAAGTGAGCACCAGTTGCTTGCATTTACTCAAAAAAAGGGAATCAGGTTTCATTTCACTAGGGTTTCATCTTGCCGTGGAAAATCCTTGGGCTCAGGCCACTACCTGGCCCCTGGCCCAGCCATTACCATCTGGAAGTTATGCAAATAGATAAGGCCTATCTTTCAATCTACAACATGGCGCAGGTACTCTGCCTGCCCATCTTGCCCTTTTTATGCCTTTACGGGATTTCAAAAAAGAAATACCGAAAACAGTTTCTCATGCGCCTTGGCGTGAAAAAACAGCGTCTTAAGGGGCCAGGGCCGCGAATCTGGGTTCATGCCATGTCCTTAGGGGAGTATCAGGCTGCAAGACCACTTCTAAGGGCCTTACCCAAAGCGATACCGCAGGCAAGGCTTATCGTGTCTGCCACAACGCGCTCGGGCCTCGATGCCATGAGCCAGGATAAAGAGTGCCCAAGAGACCTGACTACTGCCCTTCCCTATGATTTTTTCCCTGTGGTGACCAAGGTCGTCCGGGACTTGAGGCCAGATTGTTTCATACTCATAGAAACAGATATATGGCCCAACCTCCTCCACACCCTTAGAAGGTATGGGTGTAAGACCATGCTGGCAAATGGGAGCATATCCTCGAGGGCTGCCAGTCGCCTGAAAAAATTGCCAGGTGCAGCACAATTTCTTTATGGAAACTTTTCCTGCATAGCCATGCAGTCCCAGGACGATGCCAACCGTCTGAAAGACCTGGGCATCGACAGCAGCCGTGTGGTTGTACCTGGAAACATGAAGTTTGACATCTCGCCCCCGGAAATCACAGAGGAAGAGAAGAAACATCTGTTGAAGCTGACAGGTTTCGATAGGTCCATGCGCATAATCTGCTGCGGCTCCACCCATGAACCCGAGGAAGAAATTTTGCTCAGGACCTATGAAAAACTCAAAGGGAAACATGACCTCGGCTTGATAATCGCTCCGCGAAATGTGGAACGGGCCCAGGGTATTGAAATGTTGTGCAAGTCCATGAACCTTACAGCCCACAGACGTAGCAAAGGCGCACCACGTACACCTTATCAGGTCTTCATATTGGATACCCTTGGAGAGCTGCTAAAATTTTATTCCATTTGCCATATTGCCTTTGTTGGAGGCACCTTTTCACCAGTAGGAGGCCATAATCTCTTGGAGCCAGTCTATTTTTCCCGGCCAGTCTTGTTTGGGCCACATGTGGAAAGCTGCCGGGAGATGGCACAGGCACTCATCCAGGCAAAGGCGGGCATTGGACTGGAAACACCTGAAGAGTTGACACACCAGATGGATTCCATACTGTCAGACAGCAACAAATATGAGGAGCTAAAAAGGGCAGCTGCCTCATTTCTAAAGGCGCACAAGGGCGTGACACAAAGGTATGTGGAGCTTATCAAGGGGCTTCTGGATAAGGATTGATGGATAAAAAGACGCAGCAGCTAATCTTTAAACTCGGTCGACCATTTTCTGGCCTTTACGCCCTGGCAATGCGACTGCGGGCCCTGGGGTACCGTTACAATATCTTTAAAACCAAAAGGGTGCCTCGCCCTGTTATCAGCATAGGAAACCTTACCCTTGGTGGAACTGGCAAAACGCCTCATGTCATAGCCATTTGCCAATATCTTCAGGAAAAAGGGCTAAGACCTGCGGTTGTAACCAGGGGTTACGGCGGCAAGGCAGGCAAAGGGCCACTGGTTGTCAGCGATGGCAGGTGCGTGGTGACTACTGCAGACGTGGCAGGAGATGAACCTGTCATGATGGCTCCAAAACTTTGGGGCGTGCCAATCATTGCTGGCTCTGACCGCTATAGATGCTCCATGTTTGCCATAGAGGAATTTGATGCCTCGATAATCGTACTGGATGATGGTTTTCAACACCTAAGACTTCACAGGGATGTGGACATTGTGCTCATGGAGGCCTCCGCCCCCTTTGGCACTGGCCGGGTCTTTCCAGGCGGAAATCTTCGAGAACCCTTGTCAGCCCTTTCCAGGGCAGACGCTATCGTTTTGACAAAGTGCAATGAAATCGACCCTAATACCATAGTGCTCGTTGAAAATAGAGTCCGCCCCCTTGCCCCGGACAAACCAATCTTCACAAGCAAATATGAGTTAGATTCAATAGAACTGGTGGCTGGCCCCCAAAGCCCTTCTACCATTTCGGAACAGGAGCTAGGCCGGAAACGAATCTTCTGCTTCTGCGCCCTTGCCCAACCAGAGTCATTTTATTGTCTGGTAAGGGAAAGTGGTCTCGACGTATGTGGCACCATGTCCTTTCCAGATCATCATTTCTATACCCAGGAAGATATTGAAGCGGTTGTGACTAGGGCAAAGGAAACAAATTGCCAGATTGTTTTGACAACAGAAAAAGATTTTGCAAAAATAGCGCGAAGTTCTTGGACTACATGTACGGATAAACTGGGGTTGGGGATTGTTAGGGTCAAAGCAAACTTGTCTGATTCCTTCCAAATCTTTATATGGACTCGTGTGGCCAATTTGTAAGTGAGCATGAACGCCTGAGCCCCAGCGACAGGAGCTGTTGATGGACTACCTAAAGAAGCCGCTATCCAACATACTTCTTATCCAACCTGCATTGCTGTGTCTCATTGTGCTCGCTTGGGTGCCTGTTTCTTACGCCAATACAACTTCTGCACTCCCCTTCTATGAACCAGAACGCATTTACTACTTCATGGATGAACCTGTCATTACCGCATCCAGGTTTAGCCAGCCAACGAGTCAGGCGCCATCCACAGTTATGGTTATCACTTCGAAGATTATCCAGGAAAGGGGGTACAAAAATCTCGTTGACGTGCTGGAAGACCTCCCTGGTTTTGATATCCAGAAACACATAGGAGGGCAAGCAGGAGGTACCTATGTCATCCAAAGGGGGCTTTGGGGAAACAATAAGCTGCTGGTACTGAAAGACGGCATACGCCTCAATCCGGAAAATGGCAGCAATCTCGTTTATGGAAATCAGTTGTCCCTTGGAGATCTAAAGCAGATAGAGGTGATGTATGGCCCTGCCTCTGCCATCTATGGGGCCGACGCCTATGCAGGAATCATCAATCTCATAACCAAAAAGGTGGACACCCCCAAAAATCTGGAGCTAGAAGTATCCGGGGGCAATGCTGACACTGCAGAAGGGCATATACTCTTTCAGGCCAGACCAACCTATGACTCTTTTCTGCACATCTATGCCCATGGCTACAGCAGTAACGGCTTCAATCTGCGCGACCTATACAAAGACTATCACTATCATCATCCACTTTATGGCAGGACCTATTTTTATGCCCCCGACCAATCCTTTGAAATACCAGAACGTGATTGGGACATGGCCTTCAAGGCAGGCTGGAAAAGCCTGGAAGTAGAGGCTGTCTATCTTCATACCAGCCAACCAACCAACATTGCCGCCCCCTATAACACAGGGCGTACCCAGCACGCAAAGGATAGAGTAATCCTGGATACCTGGAGTTTTCGTCTGAAACATGACCTGCAAATCACAGACTATTTGGAAGCAGTGACCAAATTCAAAGGTCAAATCTATCGCATGGACCCAGAAAGCAGGTATGGCAGGCGCCAGTTCAATAACTACATCTATGAACGCTCCGACATGCTGGGCATGGAAGAACAGCTGAGATATAGCTATCAGTCAGGAAAAATTCTTGGTGGCTTTGTCTTCAAGCGTATCTCCACCATGCCATATCTCAACTCCAGAACACCCTTTGACGAGGGAGACACCTATAACGACTTCCCCATTAAAGAAGTGATTACTAGCGACGGGGAACACATTGAAATTGGCCCCTTCAAGGAACAACATTACTGGACTTATGGAGTATATGTTCAGGCAAATCACAGAGTTACAAGCAAGGTCTCGCTATTTGCCGGTGCCCGTCTAGATTGGGAAACCTTCACCCACCATAAATCATTTAACCCCAGAACAGGTATCATTTACACAATAAAGAGGGGTGAGACCTTAAAACTTATGTACGGGCATGCTTACATATCGCCCTCTGCCTATTTTAGATTCAAAGCCTGGGTGGACAACAACTATGCACACCTGCCACCATCTGTATTTGGATATCACCTAAAGCCCGAAAAGGTCTCATCGGTGGAACTGAGCTATTCCAAACATACAGAGCGACTCTTTTTGAATATGTCTGCCTATGTATCAAGATCCACCGACTCCATACAAGAAGCAGGGCGTTTTTTGGATAATGTGCTTTTTGTCACCAGCGAGGGCATTCAAGAGGCAACAGTGGAAATCACTGACAATACCGGAAGGCAGACAAATTTTGGAATCGACCTGGCTGCAAGTTATAGGCTCAGCCGCTTTGCAACCATCAATTTTGGATACTCATTCATAAACGCAAGGCAACGACTAAGGGGGCACAGCTTCGATGCACCCAAGATCTCCAATCACAAATTCTTGGCGGGAATCACCGGGTATGTGGGCAAACATTTCTCTTACAATGTACGTTGCAGATGGATAAGCGAGATACACACAAGCCCCACCAATACTGTGTATCATGGAACTACTATTCCTGGCATCTTTTTGATAGATGCCAATATTCGCTGGCTCAATCTCCTCCCTGGTCTAGATGCCCATCTCACCATTAAAAATCTCTTGGACAGCAAATACTTTACCGCGGCTAACGGAAGTGGAGATCCGACGAACGGAGCATCTTTGCCAAGGGTTCCTCAAGATCCTTTGAGCTTTCTCATGGGTTTGAGTTACAGATTTTAGGCCGAAATTGATGCTAAGTCTTCACATGAAAGCTAAAATTTCAAAAATAGCGTGGCTTACCACCTTCCTCGGCCTCTTTTTCCTCATTCTTTGCGTAAATCCTTCTGTCACCATGGGGCAAATAAACAGTGCAGCTGCCACCTTTTTACTGGTGGTATCAAAGCAATCCGGGCCTTATCTTATGTGTGAAGAAGGTGTGAAAAAGGCGATACGCCACGGCTGGAAGGGGCCGTATAAAATCTATACCATCTATCTCAACAATGACGAGATAGACGAGCTGAAAGAAAAGGTAGAAAGGCTTAAACCAACAGCCGCCATTCTCATCGGGACGAGGGCAGCCTTTTTCATGAAGGAACTCCATCCATCATATCCGTGGGTAGCCACCTTCTTGTTAAAGAAGAGCATACAGCAGCTAAATGTAAAGAGACTTCTGGCAATAACAATGGATGTTCCATTGGAAAAAAAGCTGAACATTTTGTGCATGATTAAAAACAACATCCGGGCAGGCCTCCTTGAGCCTAATCAAAAGCACTCGGTACAAACCAAATTCGACGAGGACTCTTGCAGGGGCAGAAACGCTTATTTGGTGGTAGCCCCGTACAGTTCCTCCATAGAAAACGCCCTAAACAATATTCTGAAGCTTTCTATCAACTCATTTTTTATCACGCCAGAGCCTGAAATTTTTAGCTCTCAGGAAGCGGTTACCTATACCCTGCTTTGGGGGCTTAGGAACAAAATAGCTATATGCGGACTTTCCTCTGGATATGTCAAAAATGGAGCCCTCTTCGCCCTTGAAGCCGACATACCGGACCTTGGCAGACAGGCAGCGGAACTCATGATGGATTACCTTGCAGGAAAAATTAAGGAGGAAAAAATTATCAAACATCCGAGAAAACTTGTTCTGTCATTGAATCTCAGAACAGCGCGGAGGTTGGGAGTAAAAGTGCCTGATTCCGTAATAGATATGGCGCAGATTATAATTCGATGAAAGTCAGCCTTCGACTCAAGGTAGTAATAATTTTCGTTTTGATCGAGCTTTTGATGGTGGGGGCCATCGGTACCCTTTACACCATAAAGGCCACATCCATGCTCGAATCCGAATTCATCGCCAAGGGCAAGGCAATAGCGCAGTTTTTCGCCAACACCATTAAGCTACCAATCCTAAGTGGCAACAAGGAAAAATTGGAAGAACAGTGCGAAAGAATGCTCGAGCGTCCGGATATATCTGAAGTCAAGATATTCGACGGCCAAGGGCATTTGTTGACCTCTTGTTCATTGGGGCAGACCGGTGATTCTGAACTGGTCTCATTTCCAGTCACCATATTGAGAGACACTTCAGAAGATGTTGAAGGCATATATAACATCGCGCCAGAAAAGGCCAAAGAGACCATTGGTAAGGTTTATCTTTACCTTTCCCGAAAGAAAATAGACCAAAAAATCTGGAATCTGCAGCTTTACGCCCTTGGCATATGCCTGGGGGCCTTGGCTATATCCGTCCTGATAGGAACCCTTATTGTTGGGAAAATGGTGGTCGACCCGATTCTAAAGCTCAAGAATGAAGTGGAACGATTTTCGCAAGGGTTATTGGATAGCAGGGTCGAACTTGAAACTAACGACGAATTGGAAGAACTGGCAAACACCTTTAACCACATGGCTGAATCCTTGAAAGGGTACATTTCAGATCAGATAGACAAGGCCACGGATAAAGTACAGCTGAAAAATCTTGCTGTGTTGGGTGAATTGTCTGCCATGCTGTTACATGAGGTTGGCAACACCCTGAACCGCTTTGGACTTATCAAATATCAGCTATCCCAGGAGCGGCTATCTGAGGCTGGAGAAAAGGCTATTGAAACCTTCGACGAAAACCTTGGGAGCCTGAAACGCTTTACCCAAAATGTGTCCCTTTTTTCAAAGAAACCAGAGGTTGTACTGAAGCGGATCAACATCAAAGAGCTTATTCAGGCACTGTGCAGCTCACTAAAACTCATTGACAAAAAAGGGATCTCCATAGACACGCGGCTTCCTGAAGATGACTGCTTCATCATGGGTGACAAGGAGCTTATCAATCAGGCAATTCTGAATATCCTTACCAATGCCATGGATGCAGTGGGACCAAGGGGCAAGATAGAGTTGGAACTCAGAAAGCTTGACGACAGAATCCAAATCTCTATTTCTGACAACGGACGGGGGATACCCCCTGCAGAAATAGGGGAAATTTTCAGACCATTTTTCACCAAAAAAGGCCCCAGGGGAACTGGTCTCGGACTGGCAATTGCCAAGTCATTCATAGAGGCCCATGAAGGGACCATCGATGTCAAGAGCAGGCCAGGACGAACTCAATTTATAATCACCATACCGACCCACATGCCAGTGTCCGTTTCAGAATAATCAGAACAATTTGTTAGTGATAGCACTGATAAGTGGGCATTGTGCCGATAAGAAAAATACTTATTTTGGTTCTAGTGGCCACCTCGAAATTCAGGCTGCCAATATAAAAGATTGCGTTGTACCAGATAAGCATTATATATTTAGTGTTTCCATAAAATTTCTTTTCTTTACGGAGGAAACAAGAATGGCCAGAGTCACCGTTGAAGACTGTTTGAAACAAATCCCCGACCGCTTTCTTATCGTTCATTTGGCAGTAGAACGGGTGAAACAACTTAGAAAAGGCGCCCAGCCTTTGGTCAAAAGTAACAACAAGGAAATTATCACTGCTCTCAGAGAGATTGCAGCGGGTAAGGTGACCTTTGAAAACCTTGAAGAACTTGCCAAGGAAGCTGAAGAGAAACGCATAATGGAAGCGCTCAGAATGGAAATCGACAAGAACAACAAGTAGAGATGAAGAAAGATTACTACGAAATACTTGGAGTCTCCAAAACAGCCACCATCGAGGAAATCAAGAAGGCATACAGGAAGCTTGCGCTCAAGTATCATCCAGACAGAAATCCAGGGGATAAAGAGGCCGAGGAGAAATTCAAGGAAGCATCAGAGGCATACGAAGTCCTGAAAGATGAAGAAAAACGTCGTCTTTACGACATGTATGGCCATAAAGGAGTATCTAGTACCGGATTCAACGGTTTCTCTCAGACCGAGGATATTTTCAGTGCCTTCAACGATCTTTTTGAAGACTTCTTTGGCTTTTCTGCGACCAGGGCCAGAACATCTTCGGATGTTGGGCCAGAAAGGGGAGCAGACCTCCGTTATGATTTGAGTATTTCCTTTATTGAAGCAGCAACTGGCACGGAAAAAGAAATCGAAATCCAAAGGTTGGAGACTTGTTCACGCTGTTCTGGGTCTGGGGCAGCACCAGGAAACCAAATCGTAACCTGCCCCACTTGCAAAGGCCGCGGGCAAATAATTCGTTCCGAAGGCTTCTTTCAGGTCTCCACACCCTGCCCCAATTGTAACGGCCAGGGCACAATTTTCACAGAACCATGTCCGTCATGTCATGGTAAAGGGCGGACACCCCAGTACAGGAAGGTCAAGATCAAGATACCCGCCGGAGTTGACACAGGTGCGAGGCTCAGGCTCCGAAACGAAGGAGAGGCAGGTGTAAGGGGTGGCCCAAGGGGTGATTTGTATGTCGTTGTCCATGTTGAGCCACATGAATATTTTTCCCGCAAAGGAAATGATCTTTACTGTGAAATAGAGATATCATCCATTCAGGCATGCCTTGGAGACACAGTAGAGGTACCCACACTAGAAGGAAGTGAACAAATAAAAATACCCGCTGGAACCCAGCCAGGAGCCATATTTAGGCTCAAAGGTAAAGGCTTTCCAGACCTGCGGGGGTTTGCTCAGGGTGACCAGCTCATCAAAGTTAAGCTTGTTACACCAACCAACCTGACTGCGAAACAAAAAGAACTCCTTGAAGAGTTTCTGGAAATAGAGAAGAAAAAGGAAAAAGGCGGCTTCTTCAAAAAGATATTCAAAAAAGTGGAATTTAGTTAGGAATAATCATGACAAAGGATTTCACCCACCTTGACCCTGAAGGTCACGCTAGAATGGTGGATGTTTCAGACAAGACAGCCACCAAACGAGTAGCTGTGGCAATGGGTCTTGTAAAGGTTGGGGAGGAAACCTACAGGAAACTCATTGCCAAAGATGTACCAAAGGGGGACGTCTTTGGAACCGCTCGAATCGCTGGAATCATGGCAGCCAAACAGGTAGGCGGCCTCATCCCCCTCTGTCACCCTCTTCCTGTCGAATATGTTGGCATAGATTTCAAACTGCGTGAAGATATTCCAGGGGTAGAAATCAAGGCCACCACCTCAATAAATGCCAAAACCGGGGTAGAAATGGAGGCCATGACAGCGGTATCCGTGGCGGCCCTTACCATTTATGACATGTGTAAGGGAATTGATAAGGGTATAGAGATACTTGAGATTAAATTGTTGGAGAAAAGCGGTGGAAAAAGCGGGCACTGGATTAGAAAGGATTAGTGCAGGCCTTGCACTTTACATCTTGCCCGGCCATTCATTTCAACGCTTTATATTCAAGTCGTAGGTTTATCGTGAGGAGGACTAAATGGATCAGGCTCAACTTGAATATTTCAGAAAACTTCTTCAGGACAAATTAAATGAACTCCTAGGTGAGGCAGACAAAACCTTGGAGGAGATGACAGCTAGCGACAGTCAGGTTGCGGATCCAGCCGATCGGGCAACCATAGAATCCGACAGAAGCTTCGAACTCCGCATCCGCGACAGGGAACGAAAACTCATAAAAAAAATCAAAACGGCCCTGGAACGTATCGATGATGGGACATATGGAATATGCGAGGAGTGTGGTGAAGACATAGGCATAAAACGGTTGGAGGCACGACCAGTCACTACAATGTGCATTGAGTGCAAGTCTAAACAGGAAAAAGAGGAGAAGATCAAAGGGCTCTGAGCCCTAGAATAAATGCCTGAACTTAGACGAGATCCGATAATTGGAAGATGGGTAATTATTGCCTCTGAAAGAGGGAAAAGACCCTATGATTTCGTAGTCGAAAAGGAAAAAACAAAGGGTGGATTTTGTCCGCTTTGCCCTGGCCATGAACACACTACCCCTCCTGAAGTTCTGGCCTATGGACGCCCAACCCATAACCCAAATGGTCCAGACTGGCAACTGCGTGTTGTGCCAAACAAGTTTCCGGCCCTTGTGATTGAAGGTGAATTGGACAAGAGGGGCGAGGGAATCTATGACAAGATGAATGGCATTGGTGCCCACGAAGTCATAGTTGAAACCCCCAACCATCATGAACCTCTGTCTGCCCTGCCTGTCGAACAACTTGCTTTAGTATTTCGAGCATACAAAGACCGCATTATCGACCTTGCCCGGGATATGCGTTTCAAATACATCATCGTGTTCAAAAATTTCGGCAAGGCTGCTGGGGCCTCTCTGGAACACTCACACTCTCAGCTGATAGCACTTCCAATTGTGCCGCAAATCATTCAGGAAGAGCTGGACGGTTGCCTTCGCTACTATGATTACAAAGAACGGTGCGTTTTTTGTGACATCATACGTCAAGAAAGGTCTCAAGACATTAGACTGGTGGACGAAAACGATGATTTCATCACCATTTGTCCCTTTGCCCCAAGATCACCATTTGAAATGTGGGTTCTGCCCAAAAGACATCAGTCTAGATTTATATCTATGGATGATGAGCAACTCTTCCAACTCGCCAAACTTTTTTCTTCCACAATGAAAAAATTGGATAAAATTCTGCCCAGGGTTCCCTATAACTTCATGCTTCATACAGCCCCACTACGGGATTCTCATTTGGAGCATTACCATTGGCACATAGAAATCATGCCAAAGGTGAGTACAGTGGCTGGATTTGAATGGGGAACCGGCTTTCATATCAATACTGTGCCCCCTGAAGAGGCGGCTTCTATTCTCAAGGGTTCGTGATATAATAAGTTTCAAGGGGGCATTATGGACGAAAAGAAAAAGATTCTTGTAATTGACGACGAGGACAGCATTCACCTCCTTTATAAAGAGGAACTTGAGGAGGAAGGCTATCAGGTCGTATCAGCCATGACAGGGGAAGAAGGCCTAAAGATTTTCCAAGAAGATCAACCAGACCTGGTTATACTCGATATAAACATGCCAGGAATGGATGGGATAGAAGTCCTCAGGCAGATGAAACAATTAAAGCCCGATGTTCCCGTCATTCTAAGTTCCGCCTATCCTGAATATAAGCAAGATTTGGCTTCTTGGGCATCAGACGATTATATCGTCAAGTCCTTCAACCTAGATGAGTTAAAAAATTCCGTTAAAAGACATCTGGAAAAAAGATAAATGGGTTGTAACTAAGCCGTTGCGCTTTGTAATAGACGGATAGGTATGTAGAAGGAAATTTTTTGCCTTCCATTACCGCCCACTGCCTCTATGGCCGTTTCATATTTCTTTTGTACAAAATCCAAGATTGCAAGCCCTGCCTCACTCTCCAGCGGAACCTTCAAGGCCTTGGCATTATGCGAGATGGACAATACCAAGTGGTCATCATGCACAGAGGTTTTTATCACAAGTTTCTTTTCATTAAGTGTCTGCATCTCGTGGCTGATTTGCTGGATAAGTGCAATCAGCGCATTTAGCCAATCGAAATACTCCCCTTGAAATGTGGGCAGATTCTCAGCCAGGTCCAGTGTCACGTCTATCTTTTTGAATTTTTCATGGACACTTAATATGGCAAGTGTCTCCTCAACAATCTTATTCAGGGAAATTGTTTGCTGGAAGGCCCCTAGTTTTTCCCGTTCTCTCCTCTTGGCGGCAATAGTGCAATGCTGAGTTATTTGCTCAACAAGTCCATCTATGGTTTCTAATTCATGGAGCCAGTCAATTATATTGAGATTGGTCGGCATGGAATGACGATAATTAGCCATTTTCATTTTCAGAAGGTCTATTCTTCCCACCACTGCCGATAGGGGGCTGATGAGATCTTCCAAAAGCTCGTCGACGATATGCCCCATTAATGTCAGCCTGTAATGTTCACATAAATTTTTGTTCTTTTTCTCAATATTCTCTTTTAGCCTACATAGTAGAGTTACATCCTTGATTTGAAGCAGGATTGTTTCTGAAAAGGTGGGAGAATTCATATACTTGTATATGATGTTGAAATAATAGGTTTTCTTGACACCATTTGTCCCATACTCCAAGGCGACAGCTCGATGTTGTTTATCTGAACGCGTATATAAAACCTCTTGTAAATCCTGCTTGAGGTTCAAGGAGTCGCTTGGAAAGAGCTTAAATATTGATGGAACGTCCGTTAACTTCTTCCCACGAATCTTCTCTCTATCCAGTGGTATTAGAGGCTGCTTCTTACTCAAGGAGATTATTCTCATGCGATTGTCAATGAGAAAGGTGGAATCGGATAGTGCATCCAGAATGGCATCGACAAACTCTATATTTTTTGACTTGGTGGAAAAAAAATTCAAAAAATGTTGGAATAGACAGTCACTATCCTGAATGAAGATTCCATTTAGACAACCATCACTTGCTTTTTTTACCCATCTGACAACACCTTCAATTGGTTGATTGACCTCATTGTCAATTGCGACATTGGTTGGATAGAGATAAACCTGCTGATTCTTTTTGAAGGAACTATCCTCTGTTTTAAGAAGAAGGCCTTGAGGGCAAATATCCAAGACTCTAGCTGCTTCCCCATCCTTTTTAGATGCGCCTGCTGAAAGGAAAAAGTCCATGGGGAACTGTACAGGTATTCGTTGAAATTTCCGTCTTTCCTGATGAGGGGAAGTAGCAGACCCCTTAGGACTTTTGGACATTTAGATACCCCTTTCGCTTAAACACTCTAAAGCATATGTGCAAAAGGGATACCATTGCAGAATAGATAGATTGGAGAATTTCCAGAGACGGCTGGCCTCAAAAGACGTTCGAGTTAACTAATAGAAAAAAATTTCCTCTTTTTATGAAAAAAACTTCTACCGCTAGTTATCAGGATGGATCTTTACGCTAATCCCATTTTTAAGATATTCTTCTTTGTTATTTTCGATGCCATATTCTTTGATTTTATAGAGGATGGCCTTGTAACTAATCTTCAATAAAAGTGCAGCATCTCTTTTGTTCCCCCCTGTGCGCCTTAATGCCTCCTCAATAAAAATGCGCTCTGCCTTTGATTGAGCCAATTTTTTTACTTGCTTTAGAGATGGAAAGGATTCTGGAAATTCGTCTTGGATACCATCAATTACAGAGTCAATTAAATCTTCCTCTCTGGAAAAATCTTTCTGGACTACAGTGGACCTAGCGTAATTATTAAAATCCTTCTTAGCTAGAATTTCCTGCTTGACTACCTCCTCAGAGCCCATGACTATAATCTTTTGAATATAGTTTTCCAGCTCCCGGACGTTACCAGGCCAGTAGTAACGCATGAAAATGTCATAAAGCTCATCAGAGATGCTAAGTTTTGATACATCCCTATTTAAGGCCTTGCTATATTTTTTGAAAAAATATTCTACCAACTCAGGGATATCCTCTTTTCTATCCCTGAGAGGAGGTACCTCGATACGAATGATATTAATTCTATAAAATAAGTCCTCCCTGAAGGTACCCTTCTGGATATCTGCCTCAAGATCATGGTTGGTGGCACAAACAACCCATACATTGACCTTTTTGTCCTTTATGCCTCCAACCCTGCAAAAAACAGAATCCTGTAGGACTTGTAGTAGCTTTGCCTGGAGGGTAATAGACATATCGCCGATTTCATCTAGGAAAATAGTCCCTCCATCTGCCAATTCGAACTTGCCAGGCTTAGCTTCAGAGGCACCAGTAAAGGCACCCCTTTCGTAACCGAAGAGTTCGCTCTCCAACAGTTCGTTAGGCAGAGCAGCACAATTCACCTTTATGAAGTTTTGGTTGCTCCTTGGAGACTGTTGATGAAGACTTCTGGCAACAAGCTCTTTACCGACTCCGCTTTCTCCAGTGATGAGCACACTCAAACCAGTGTCCGCCACCTGTTTGATTAGCTCTTTTAGTCGATGAATTGGCTCGCTACTACCGATTATTTCAACCATATTCCCTTAAATAGTAGACGACTTCAAATTTAATAAACTAAGATTGCTTTATTTTACATGTATCGTCAAGTTCTTAGGTAAATATTAAACTATTTTAAATATTGAATAAATAAAAAAAGCCCTTCAGACTGATGCCTGAAGGGCTGAAATTAATCCCGGCGGTGACCTACTCTCCCACCCACTAACGGGGCAGTACCATCGGCGCTGAGGGGCTTAACTTCCGAGTTCGGAATGGGATCGGGTGTTTCCCCCTCGCCATTGCCACCGGAAACTTTATTCAATTGTATATGGAAAACTATAAATATGGGCTTATTACTGAGCTCCGTAGCTGCATCCGGAAACAAGAAGAAAAAATTTGGTCAAGCCTCACGCCCGATTAGTATCGGTAAGCTTAGGGTGTCGCCACCCTTACACCTCCGACCTATCAACCTCGTGTTCTCCGAGGGGGCTTCAGGGGCTTAACGCCACGGGAGATCTTATCTTGGGGTGGGCTTCCCACTTAGATGCTTTCAGCGGTTATCCCGTCCGAACATAGCTACCCAGCGATGCCGTTGGCACGACAACTGGAACACTAGAGGTTCGTCCATCCCGGTCCTCTCGTACTAGGGACAGCACCCCTCAAATCTCCTGCGCCCGCGGTAGATAGGGACCAAACTGTCTCACGACGTTTTAAACCCAGCTCACGTACCGCTTTAATGGGCGAACAGCCCAACCCTTGGGA
>JAADCZ010000093.1 GCA_013154175.1 Thermodesulfobacteriota bacterium | reverse complement strand
CTCCTTTTGGGCCGTTTCTAGTTCTCGTTTCACAGCTACTTTTTTTGGTATCTCATGCAGTGACGAACCATACCCACAGTCGAAAATAGAGAGCCACCTGGAAATTTATTATTAAAATTCACTTAGATAACAAATCACTTGGATAACAAACGACCAAATAAATCTGCAAAACGCTAACCAAAGATCAACCCACTGCAACCAGTATATATTGAGTTGAAAAAAATTTTCAATAAAAAAATTCAAAAGCTATAAGAATGAAGAAACCTTCCTCTGCTTAATTCATACATAGAAGCCGGCAACGGATTTGGTGAAAGATGTGGACCTCTGCACACTCAAAACCATCCCCGGTTGCTGAACCATGCGGGAACATAAACGAAACACAGAATACATGGGTGAAAGGACACAGGCGCCCACGGAAGAAAGTTCAGCTCAATGGCTAAGATTGGGAATATGTTACTTGGTTGGCACTAAGCCCTAGCTCAAGCGTTTTAGTAGTTTCTCTGCCTGTTCTCTTTCTGAAAAGTTGTTCTTCTTTGCCAACAACTCTTCCAGAATCTTTTTAGCTGCATCCTTTTTACCCAATTGGGCAAGTACTACTGCCTTGTGATACAGAAGTGTGGGGTTCTTTGACTTGACAAGTGCCTTGTCGATAATTGACAAGGCCTCTTGTAATTTGCCTGACTTGTATAAAATCCACGCCTTGGTGTCTAGGAAAATAGGCTGATTGGGGAGCTTGCTAAGGGCTTTTTCAATCAATTTTTTTGCCTTTTCAAGACTTTTTGAGTCATGGCGATATTCGGCATATAGGTAGGCGAGATTATTGCAAAATAGTGGGTAATCTGGAGCTATCTTCAAAAGCTCTTCATACTGTTGGATGGCTTTTTCTATTTGACCAGTATTTTGATAGAATGTTGCAAGGAGCAACCTATAGAGCCCTGATTCTGGATGACTGGCCACGGCCTGTTTCAACTGTGCCTCGGTCTCTTCCTTGTTTGGAGACTGGGCGTACAATGTGCCAAGTGCTTGATATGGCTCGATCCAGTTTGGCTTTAGCTTGATGGCCATTTTAAGATATTGTTCAGCCCGTCTGGTGTCATTGGCCTGCTTGTAGAGTTGCGCCAGGAAATAGGCCAGTTTGGCAGACTGTGGATTTTCCTTCAGGGCATAAGACAGAGTATCAATGGCCCCTTCAAGATCCTTATTTGCCAGCTGGAGGTTGGCTAGGGATATCCAGGCTCCAAGGTCTTTGGGATTTATGCGTGTGGCCTGTTTAAGCTGATCCTCTGCCAGCTTTGATTCGTTGTTGAGAATGTGGGCCTGGGCCAAAAGCAGTCGGTATTCCGTTTTCTTGGGAAAATCGTCAACAAGTTGTCTCAAGGTGGCAATTGCAGTTTCTGCGTCCTTTTTGGCAAGGGCTATACGCGCCTTTAAAAGAAGCGCCTGGGCGTTTTGGGGGTCGTCTTTGAGGATGTTGTCAACCTCGGCCAAGGCCTCGTCGGTTTTGCCCATGCTTAGCAGGATCTTGGCTATGGCATTTCTAAGCTTTAATTGATCGTCGATATTGAATTGGGCCAAGTCGGTTTCTCTGAGCAACTTTATAGCGTCCTGGGGCTTACCAGTCTTGGTGAGTAGTTCAGCAAGGGCAAGTCTGAGCTTTAACGACTTGGGATTTTGTCGAATGCCATTTTCTAGGACTTTTTGGGCCTTGTCGATTGCCTTTTGGTGATAGAGATATTGGGAATATGCCAGTATGATGTCTGGCTTATTGCCTGAGACTTTCAGGGCCTTATTCCAGGCCTCCTCTGCCTTGTCCCTCTTGCCTAACTGCTCATAGACCTGTGCAAGGATGAGATAGCCGGAGGGATCCTTCGGGTCGAGTTTGGTCAATTCCTGGGCTACTTTAAGTGCATCCTTTAATCGATGCTGGTTTTCGTAAATGGAGAGCAGGCTTCTCAAAAGGGGTTTTTTATCGGAGCATTTCTTGAGCCCGGTCTTGATCAGGGCTTCTGCCTCGTTGGTTTTGCCCTGGGAAGTCAAGATGGCTGCCGACAAGATGTAACTTTGGGTTTTTTCTGGAAATTGGGTGCGATACTCTTCTAGCATCGAGAGAGCTTCAGCCCTCTTGTCTGGTTTTTTGGCAAGGATGGAGGCCAGGAGCAGCTTTGCCTTCCAATTGTCTGGTTCCTTTTTTAGAACCTCCCTGAGTTTTTCCTCTGCTTTGTCTGGGGCATGGCCCAACATAAGGAGTCTTGCCGTTTCAATTTGTAGATCCGCCCGATCCGGTGCAAGTTCAGACGCTGTCAGATAGGCCTTGTATGCCCCCTTCAAGTCCCCAAGTCTCAAAGATACCTTGGCAAGTTTGACGTAACATTTGACACAGTTGGGGTCGACTTTGATGGCATTTTTATATTCCAACCTGGCCCTTACATAGTCATGTTTCTGGACCAGCTCGTCTCCCTTTTTCAAGAAGGCATCACGCTTTTCAGAAGGGGAGGCACAGCTGAACAGCAAAAGGGAAGATACCAAGATGAGAAAAAGGACATATTTTTTGTTTTTCATAATCGTCTCCGCTACCAAGGCCAAAATTTCTTTTTGGGTTTGCCAGGGTTCGAGGGAGCCACACTGCCAGAGTGGGGCTCGGCGGCGGCCGTGGCCTTTGAGTGTTGTTTGGCCTTGAGTTGCTCTTTTAGTTTGGCGTTTATGGCCATGAGCTTTTTGACCTTATTTCTTTCCTGCTCAAGGAGTTCCAGCAGTTTGGCTTCGGCTCCGCTCGATTCCTTTTTGAACAGTTTCGTCTCTGCCAACCAGTCGTTCAATAACCTGTTGACTGAGACGAGCCCTGTACTCAACTCTCTAACCTGTTTTTCCAAGTCTTCCACTCTGGTGACAAGCCCTGATGTGTCCTGAGATGGCGAAGGTAGCCCGGAATGGGAAATGGCATTCTCTGTTGAAAAGCCTGCATTTGCCAGTTCCCAGAAGGTTCCTGCCCCTTCACCGGTGACTGTTTCTTCAACGTCTTTTCTGTCAATGGTCCTTTTGGCATCTGCAAAGGCATTGACCATGCACGCATCACAAAGGAGATTGATGAGCCGGGGAATGCCCCTGGTGTACTGGGCTATGGCCTCCAGGGCATCTTGGGTGAAAATATTTTCGGCCTTTTCGCCACCTGAGACCCTAAGCCTGTATTTTATATATTCTATAGTTTCTTCAGGGGTTAGAGGCTTTAAGTCGTAAAAGACGGAGATGCGCTGGGCAAGCTGTCTCAGGCTTGGGTGTGCCAGTTTTGATTTCAGCTCGGCCTGGCCCACCAGAATGATATTGATGAGATAATCCGACTCGGTCTGAAGATTTGATAAAAGCCTTATTTCTTCCAGACATTCCAGGGAGAGGTTTTGTGCTTCGTCAATGATTAGGACAGCACGATCCTGGTTTGCGTAACAGTCGATCAGAAATTCCTGGAGACATTCAATCTTGCCAGAGTGGCTTGTCGAATTGCATTCAACTTCAAACTCTTGAAGGATGAGTGTAAGCAACTCTTGGGGATTGACCGTTGTGGTGAAGATGGTTGCGACCTTTCTGTCCCGGCCAATTTTGTCTAGTAAAGTTTTGACCAGGAGGGTCTTGCCCGTTCCGATTTCACCAGTGATTACAACAAATCCAGCTTGATGAGTAAGGCCATACTCCAGGTGCAAAAGGGCCATCTTGTGCTGGGCACTGAGATAAAGATATTCAGGGTCTGGCGGTAACTTGAATGGACGGTCTTTTAAGCCAAAGAATTCTTCATACATGACTAAAATTCTAAATCTAAATGGAACTTCATTAGACTCGTTACTTCAGAAAAGAAACACAAGGATGACATTATCTGAAGTAATACCAATTGACCGGCCATAAGAAAAAATGACGACCTCGGGCTAATAGTCATATAACTGAGATTGCGCTGGTGGAACACGATTCAAAACAGTGCCAAGAAACGGCCTGTCTTTTACGAATTCTACTGCCTGTTTCAGGGCATTTTCTGGAGTTTTCCCGCTTTGGGCCACCATGAGTATGGAATCCACGTATCTAGCCAAATAAAGACCATCTGAATAAAGCATGAGGGGAGGGCTGTCGAAAATGATAAACCTTTCAGGATATCGATTTTTGACATCCCAAATCAGCTCCTGCATTGCCGGGCTTCCTAGGATATCCGAAGGGTAATCCTTGGGGTTTCCTGCTGGAAGAAGGGTAAATCTGGGCCAGCCAGGGTTGATGAGAAGTTCATTCAGGGGGACACCTTCTGTGAGATGTTCATACAGGCCGGGACTATCTGGAAGACCAAGATACTTTGTAACTGCCGGTTTGCGCATATCGCCATCGATAAGCAAGACCGTTCTGGATGTTTCTCTGGAGATAGAGATGGCCAGGTTTACTGCAGTCAGGGTTTTGCCTTCCCCTGGGCCCGGGCTGGTTATGAGGACAGAGTTATAAT
>JAADCZ010000120.1 GCA_013154175.1 Thermodesulfobacteriota bacterium | reverse complement strand
GGGCCTTCATGAATAAAGGACAATTGGTCGAGCAGATGGCAACAGGCGCCGGCATATCTAAGGCCGCAGCCGAAAGGGCTTTGAATGCCTTCATGGATGCGGTCATGGATGCCGTCGCCACGGGGGACAAGGTTACATTGGTGGGTTTTGGTACATTTTATGTTACGGAACGAAAGGCCAGAACTGGCAGAAATCCTCAGACAGGCAAGAAGATGAAGATACCTGCCAGGAAGGTGGTGAAGTTCCGTCCTGGCTCCCGTCTGTCAGATGCAGTAAAATAGTATTGTCGTCCATATGGACTTAGAGCCGGCTTACGCCGGCTTTTTTTTTGGTTACATTACACTTTGCTCGGTTTCCAATTTGACAGTGATGCATTTTGGAGTAAATTCCCGAATACCTCCTTTGGTGAGGAAAAGTAACTTGAAAGAGGTGAGACAGGTCTACCATGATCATAATAATGAAGCCCGATGTGGACCCATCAGGTCCAGAGGTACAGAAACTCTTAAATTTCTTGTCACAGTTTGAGGATATTCAAACACGCTCTTCAGGCATCAGGGGAGCCCACAGGGTGGTCAATGAGATCTATCTCATTGGGCCGACCCACCATATACCCCAGGAAGTAATCGAACGGATGCCCGGTGTGGAAAAGGTGGTGAGGGTTTCCTCGAAATACCGCCAGATAGGACGACATGGTGGGCAGGTAGACGACATAGGCTTTGTCTATAACGATGTCGAGTTCAGCCAGCAGAATTTTAACTGTTTTATTGGCCCATGTGCAGTGGATACACCTGACAATGTAGAGACCATATTCAGGAACATGAAGCGTACAGGGCTCAAGACCGCCCGCATGGGTGTCTACAAACCAAGGACCAGCCCTTACGATTTTCAGGGGCATGGCAAGTCATGCTTGCCCTGGCTCTTTGAGCTGGCGGGCAAATATGATGTGAAGGTCATCGCCATGGAGGTTCTGAAGGAGATCCACATCGAGGAGATATACGATGCCCTTGAATCTGCTGGCAGGCCCACAGGGGTCATGCTCCAGATTGGTACTCGAAATGCCCAGAACTTTGAGCTTCTAAAGGCAGCAGGGTCCCAGACAGAATTCCCCGTATTGTATAAAAGGGGAATGGGGCTCAGCCTCGAAGATTCCCTGAATGCCTGTGAATACATTGCAAGCGAAGGCAACAGAAACATCGTTTTCTGTTTGAGGGGGGTTCAGACCCGCCTGGGTGACCCCCACAGAAACCTCGTGGACTTTGCCCACGTTCCTGTGGTCAAGCGGCTGACGAGGCTTCCGGTTTGCATCGATCCAACCCATTCGGTTGGCAGCAAGGACCGTGCACCGGATGGCATCTTCGATATATTTCATGTCACTGCACAGGGCATAATTGCAGGGGCCAACATGGTGTTGACAGAGTTTCATCCACGCCCAGAAATGGCCCTGTGTGACGGCCATCAGGCCATGACCATGCAGGAGCTCGACTATTACCTTGCCGACATCGAGGCTGTCAGAAAGTGTTATGCCGAAAGATTGCAGCTTGCCCAGCAGGCACTTTTCAAACAGTGGCACGGCCAAGGCGAGGAGGCATAGCAGGCTATGAAGATACACTATCTCATGCATGTGCCCTTCGAAGGGCCCCAGGCCATTAGTTCCTGGGCCAGGGAAAAGGGCCATGACGAGTCTTATACCAAGCTCTTTGAAGGGGAAACATTGCCGTCTGTCCATGACATCGACCTGTTGGTGATAATGGGCGGTCCAATGGGGGTGCATGATGAGGCGGAGTACCCCTGGCTAAAGGATGAGAAGGCCTTTATTGGCAAGGTTATCGACTCTGGCAAACCGGCATTTGGCGTGTGCCTTGGGGCCCAGCTCCTTGCCGACGCCCTTGGGGCGAATGTCCATAAGAACCTCTACAAGGAAATTGGTTTCTTTCCGGTTTCCCTCACTCCGCTTGGTTGGGACTCACCAATCTTTGGCAGGATGCCCGCCACCTTCAATGCCCTTCACTGGCATGGAGACACCTTTGAAATCCCTAAAGGCGCCCTGCACATTGCAAGCTCTTCTGGCTGTGCCAACCAGGCCTTTGTATTCGACAATCGGTTGGTAGGCTTCCAGTTTCACATAGAGTGTACAAGGCAGGGCCTGGAAAACCTCATCAAAAACTGTGGCAATGAGCTTCTGGAAGAAGGGGAGTATATTCAGCGGCCAGAGGTGCTCTTGGAAGAGGGGCACGATTTCGACTCCATGAACCAGACACTTTACACCTTTCTTGATGACTATACGGGCTATCTTAAGAGTCAAGGGGTAATTAGCGGATAGAATGGCTGCATTTCTAGAAGACAAGGTAGAGGAACTTCTCCAAAAGGGCTACTCCAAGGAAAAGATTCGCCAGATGTTAAAGGATGAGGATGAAGACGGGGAGCTGGACTTTTACCTGAAGAATATGGCCTATCCGGCAGATCGTACCAGGTACCAGTTTGTGAATCTGTCCCTGTTTTTTATCCTCCTGTTCATCACTGTCAAAAAACTTTACTTTGCCCTTTCCTTTGGCCAATTGAGCATATTTATGCTTCTGGCCATGGTTGTGCCCACTGTGAATCTTTATATCCTCCGGGAGATAATGCGCTATCGGCGAATCGGTTACCTTTTTTGTATGGTGCTCTCTGCCCTTTCCCTGATAAATGCAGAAAACAGGGCCTTCCCAGAGATAATACTGGTTCCGGCAATGGTATTCCTTTCTGGATTCCTCTTTGCCAAGCTCTTTTTGCAGTATGAAAGGAAAGAGAATAGGGTAAAAGCCCCTCCTGCCTAGGCTCACATAGGGGGGGGTTATTTGGTTTTTATTCCCCTCAGGGTCACGGCCAGGGCCTTCCACGGATGCTTCACTGTGTCAACAACGGCAGTGGGCTCATAACCACAGTGCACCATGCAGTTTTCACATCTTTCATCCCTTCCGCGGCCATAGCGTTCCCAGTTGGTTTTTTCAATGAGTTCCCGGTAGGTGGGATGGTAACCGTCATTTAACAGGTAACAGGGCCACTGCCAGCCAAACATGTTGCGGGTGGGATTGCCCCAGGGGGTACACTGATAGTCCTGATTGCCTGCCAAGAAGTCCAGATAAAGGATGCTGTGGTTGAAGCGCCATTTCTTTTTCTTGCGTTTTTGAATGTCAAAGATGCCTCTAAATAGCTCGATGGTGGTCTTTCTCGTAAGGAAGTTTTCCTGATCCTTTGCCTTTTCATAGCTGAAGCCAGCAGAGATGGTCATGGCCTCGACATCGAGGCTCGTTACAAAGTCCAGGAACCTTTCGGCAGACTCTGGAGTTTCTCCATAAAAGAATGTCGTGTTCGTGGTGACCCTGAACCCCCTGGAAAGGAGGAGCCTTATGGCCTCCACTGCCGAATCAAAGGTACCCTTGGCCCCAACGAGTTCATCATGTTTGGGTGCAAGTCCGTCCAGGTGTATGTTGAATGTGAGATAGGGTGAGGGCTTGAAATCGTCGATGCGCTTCTTCACCAAGAGCGCGTTGGTGCAAAGGTAGATAAACTTTTTCCTCTTTATGAGTTCCTGCACGATAATATGGATCTCTGGGTGTAGGAGCGGCTCACCACCAGGGATGGAAACCACAGGCGCGCCACATTCCTCGACAGCATTGATGCATTCCTGCACAGACATGCGTTTTTTCAGGATTTCAGGGGGGTAAGCCGTCTTGCCACATCCCTTGCAATTGAGATTGCATAGGAATAGGGGCTCAAGCATGAGTACAAGGGGGAATTTTTTGTCACCGCTGACTATCTTCTTTGTGATGTATGAACCAAGGCGAATCTGTTGAATGAGTGGAATAGCCATTTTTGCTCCTGAACGAGGAAGTTATTTGATTGGAGGTACGGAAATTGGTGGGCTGTCAACGCTCTCTGGATAGTAACGGGAATCGAGAAAGCGTCTGATAGCTGCCTCAAGGTGATCCAGGGGCACTAGGGTGTCGAGACATGGCCCGTGGGGACGCAGGTTTAAAATGCCATAAACAGGCAGGGGATAGGTATCCTGAATTCCAGAGGCAAGGTCCCGCTGGCATGCCACTGCCAGGATGAGCCTTGGCCTTCTTTCCACCACTATCCTCCTGGCTATGGTTCCTCCAGTGGCAACTGCCAGGTGTATGTTGTATTTGTCGCTGAGTTCCAGCAGTCCGGCAATGGAACACTTTCCGCACCTTTTGCAGTTTCTAACGTTGTACGTAAGGCGTATCTTGCATCTGCTGTTCTGGAGGCAGTGGGGCATGAGCATGAGCATCTGGTCTGGCCGGTAGGTCTTGGCCTCGGACAACACCAGCTCATTGTTCACCCTTATGAAGGAAGAGCGAATCTTGTTCTTGGAGATCCCAAACAACCTGCCAATTATGGTCATTACCGGGAGAAAGAGTTTGACACTGACCCCTCTAAGCTTCTTGAAAAAGGGCAGGTACTTGCCTGTGGTGGCATTGAGAAGAAGCC
>JAADCZ010000100.1 GCA_013154175.1 Thermodesulfobacteriota bacterium | reverse complement strand
GGTGCCATACCTCTTTCCAAGGATATTGCCCAGGCAGGGGATGTTGGAAAGGCCCTTACAGAGCTTCCAGAGGATCATCCCGTAAAGCAGGAGCTGGGCAAGATCGTAAACAAACTGCTCGCTTAAGGAGGCAGTGCCATAAGGCTCCAGAAGTTTTTGGCCCATGCCGGAGTATGTTCGAGGAGAAAGGCCGAAAGATATATTCGTGAAGGCAGGGTAAGCGTCGATGGCCAGGTTGTGACCGAGCTTGGGACCACGGTGGACCCAAAGAAAAATAAGGTGTTTTTTGATGGAAAACCCGTGGTCCTTTCAGATGAATATGCCTACTTCATGCTCAACAAACCCCCTGGATTTCTCACCACCCTCTCTGATCCCTTCGGACGGCCCACCATCAAGGACCTCATCAAAGACATCGAGAGGCGGGTTTACCCTGTGGGGCGCTTGGACAAAGACAGTCAAGGCCTTTTGCTCCTTACAAATGACGGAGAGCTTTCGTATAGGCTGCTTCATCCAAGGTTCAAGGTTCCAAAGAAATATATAGTTACAGTTGCAGGGCACCCTTCTGCCAAGGTCATTACCAGACTCGAACAGGGCGTAAAAATAGGCGAGGGCAAGGTGACGCAACCTTGCAAGATCAGACCCTTGGGGCGACGCAAGAGGGAGGCTGTCTTTGAAGTCATCTTGAATGAAGGCAGAAAGAGGCAAATCAGATACATGTTTCGCGCCGTTGGATTCAAGGTGACAAAGCTCATACGTACAGAAATGGGGCCGCTGAAGCTGGGAGACCTCCCCATGGGTAAGTGGCGGAGGCTTGATAAATCCGAGGTGGATGCCCTGAAAAAGGCAGCAGGTTTTTAGTCAGGCCAAAAGGGAGTTGCCTCACGTTCATTTGAAATTGGTGCTACAGAAAGCGCTTCTCTAGTGCTGCATATCGTAGTATAAGAGATGTTCTTTTAAGGTTCCGGGCTGCAGTCAATTTTGACAATTTGAATTGAAAATTCCATTTCAGAGGCAGCCATCAGAAACTTTGAAAATTCGCTTTGGAAACTGATATGAGTGATAGAGCCGTTCTGGGTATATTCAGGGAAAAATCCCATTCACCAATGCGAGAGTATGACGACGAGGCCATACTCAAGGAGACTGCTGCAGCACTTTCTGAAAGGATAGGCAGGCAAATTCCCCTGTTGAGTCCCCAAGAATTTCTGGATGCAGGTCTTGATTTTAAGCCTGAGCTCATATTCTATATGTGTGAAGAAGAATCCTGTTTGAAGAAACTAAGGGATATTCGCGAATCCATGGGTTGCACCCTCGTAAATACGGTAGAGGCCGTTGAGAATACCTTTAGGGCAAGGATGTTGGATATCCTGTCTCAGGAGGAATTCTTCCCTTCGAGCAAGATAATAAGCTCGGGCGAGACTGTCTCCCAATGTCCAGAAGGTGGTGTCTGGCTCAAGAGGGGGGATTTTCACGCTATTGAAAGTGAAGATGTCATATTTGTAGACTCCCCGGACAAATTCAATGATGCCCTGGGCCGGTTTGCCAAAAGAGGGATAAAGGACGTTGTGGTACAACACCATATAGAGGGCGATATAATAAAATTCTACTCCATCACCAACTTTCAGAAGGGAAAAGAGTACTGGTTCAAATGGTTCTATCACAAGGAACAGGATCTCAAGGGTTACAAATTTTCAGAAACTCAGCTACTCCACAGATGTCAGAAGGCCGGGAGCCTCTTGGGGCTGGAGATTTTTGGTGGAGATGCCATTGTCCAGCCCGATGGCAACATATTTGTCATTGATGTGAACGCATGGCCCAGTTTTGCCCTGTTTAGAAAGGAGGCTGCCCGAGGAATTTCCAACCTTCTTGGTGATAAGTTGGACGAGATGGCCGGCTCCGTGCACACCGAAGTTTCAGGGCAACAGTCCCGGCCCCTAAATATAATCCCTTCGTAGAAAGGAGAAGGCGAGGTGGCTGCACAAAATAAGGTGTTCAAGGTTCCAGGGCCCAAGTCAGAGGCCCTCTTTAATGAGGAGGCACGCTACATGGCTCCCGGACTCCAATCAATAGGGCTCTTTTCGCGCATTGTAGTCAAACGCGCAAAGGGTGTTTGGGTTGAGGATATCGATGGCAACCGCTACATAGATTTCACTGCTGGAATCGGGGTTGGAAGTCTGGGCCATGCCCACCCCCACTACGTAGAGGTCCTCTGCGATCAGGTGGCAAGGGCCAACTATGGCAGCTTCTCCAGCGAGAACAGGGTGGAGTTCCTTCGTCTTCTCACCTCAGTGGCCCCTGAGGGGCTGGATGCGGTGCAGATGTATTCTGGTGGCGCAGAGGCTGTTGAAGCAGCCCTTAGGCTTGCCAAGTCCGTGACCCACAAATTTGAATTCTGTGGCTTTTGGGGCGGTTTCCACGGCAAGACAGGGGGTGTTCTGGGGCTTCTTGGGGATACCAGTTTCAAGGTTGGACTTGGGCCAATGATGCCCGGGCTTTATCTGCCAGGGCCCTATGCCTACTGCTACAGGTGCACCCTCGGGCTTGAATATCCTGGGTGTGGTTTTGGATGCCTCGAGCTCTTTAGAGAGGGAATTAAGAGGCAGACCACCCAAAATATTGCTGCAATACTGGTGGAGCCCATTCAGGGAACTGCAGGGAATGTCGTTCCGCCTCCAGGTTACATAAAGGCCGTGCAGGAGCTGGCCCAGGAGTTCGATGCCCTTCTCATAGCCGATGAGATGATAACGGGTTTTGGCCGCACCGGTCGCATGTGGGGTGTGGAAAGAGACGGAATCGTGCCCGATGTCATGACCTTGGGAAAGGGCATAGGCAGCGGCTTTCCTTTGAGTGTCATCGTAAGCTCCATGGAAAAGGCTAGTGCAAAGCCCTTTGGAAATCCAAGCGGCAGTTCATCCAGCTATGGGGGCAATCCCATGGCAGCAGCTGCTGGAAGGGCCGTGCTAGAGGTTATCCTCAAGGAGAACCTGGTGGAAAATTCAAGAAAGGTCGGTGCCCTTCTCAAGGAAAAGCTCCTCGAGCTCAAGGAAGAAAGCCCCTTTGTGGGGGATGTGCGGGGAGAAGGGCTCATGATAGGGGTGGAGCTTGTGGCAGACAAGAAGACAAAGGAACCCCTAGCCAAGGACATCACCAGGCGACTTTTTCATGAATGTCTAGACAGGGGCCTCATATCCATGTGTTATTCCCACAACATCCGCATAAATCCGCCCCTTGTCATTACTGAGGATGAGGCCCTGGAAGGGTGCGAAATCTTAAAGGATGCCCTCAAGGCTGTAGAATAGGAGTTTTTGGGGTTTAGGTATGGCATTGAAAGGCGCAATTATTGGATTTGGCCACATAGCGGCAAATGGGCATGTTCCTGCCTTCAAGAGTTGCAAGGAAGTGGAGATTTGTGCCGTGTGTGACAGTTGTGTGGATCGCAGCCGTTTGAATAGCGAACTTTTGGATGGAAGCAGGTTTTACACCTCGGTTGAAGAGCTTTTTCAGCAAGAACCCATAGATTTTGTGGATGTCGCAACCCCCCCCGCCTCCCACGCAAAGTTCATCATAGAGGCCCTTTCCCGGGGAAAACATGTGCTATGTGAAAAGCCCTTGGTGCTCAGTACAGAGGATCTTGCCTCCATTAAAGAGGCCATGGAGGGCAACGGATGCTGCGTAGTCACAGTGCATAACTGGCGTTACTCGCCAATCATGCAGGAAATTTCGAGTACAGTCAGGGGTGGCAGCCTTGGAGAGATTCGCCATATTGAATACCTGGTTGAGCGGGTCAAGCCTTCGGTTGCCGTTGGAGACAATGGCGATGGCAACAACTGGAGACTTGATCCAAGTGTGGCCGGGGGCGGAATATTGGTGGATCACGGTTGGCATGCCTTTTACCTCGTAAACGAGTGGATGGGGCAGGAGCCCAAGGCCCTGGAATGCAGGCTCGAGAACAGAAAGTTTATGGATATCCCGGTGGAGGATACCGCTGAAGTCAAACTCTTTTATCCATCAGGGGCTACTGCCAGGCTGTTTTTTACCTGGGCAGGGGAAAAGCGTGATAATTCCGTGTTCATCCAGGGTGAAAATGGGAAGCTTTCTTGTCTGGACGACAGGATAGATGTAGAAACAGACGAAAATGACTATTCTATTCGTTTCGATGAAGGACTTTCCGCAGGCTCTCATCATCCTGAATGGTACTTTGGTGTAGTCGAAGAGTTTTTATCAGAAGTCAAAAATGGCAGCCGAAGAAATTTTGCAGAGGCTGCAACCTGTCTGAACATCCTCGAGGGCTGTAAGAGGTCAAATGCCTCCACTGGTCAAGTAACACTTGATTCCTTTGTGCAAAATGGTGTAGTGGCGTAAATGAGTGTTCTGTTTTGCGTCTTGGCAAAGGGAAAAGAGGACGTCCTTGGCTGGAAGGTCGCTGGCCTAAGCCTAGGCAGGCGACTCTTTTATCATGCAAAGAGGGCAGGCATGAGGCCTGTATTCATTGTGGCCCCAGAAAGGTCTTCCCAACTGGATTTGCCCAAAGAGGCCATTGTAACCCAGGTTGGTCAGCTTTCATGCAGCGGGGTTGAAAAAATCGTCGCTGTAAGTCCTGGTGCATTACCTGAAATAGACTGCTTGAAACAAATCGCCCAGATAGAGCCTGCTGAGACCGAAGCCCTGGATTTTGAAGGTGTGGTCCTGTTCGAGCCAGGGCCCGAGTGCCAGCCTTTGTCTGAGACGATTATCTCAAAAGGCTATGAGGCGCTGCTAGAGCTCCTTAAAGCCTCCAGGAAGTTGGTGAAATCCAGATGTACGGCAAGCTCCATTTATACCATTAGAAGACCAGAGGATATCAAAGATATTGAGAAGAGGCTCTTTTGGGGGCTCGTCAAGGATACCGAGGGGTTCATGTCTCGCCACGTGGAGAGGCGAATCTCCCTCTTTATCTCTCGTCATCTTGTTGATACTCCCATCACTCCAAATCAGATAACCATAATCTCGGTATTGATAGGCCTGATTGGGGCTTATTTCATCTCCCTTGGCCAGGGGTTTTGGCAGGTAGTGGGTGCACTTCTCTTCCTGGCCCATTCCATAGTGGATGGATGTGACGGTGAGATTGCCCGTATAAAGTTTATGGAAAGCCGCATAGGTGGGATACTCGACTTCTGGGGCGACAACGTGGTTCATGCAGCCGTATTTACTGCAATCGGCGTGGAATGGTCCAGGAGGACAGGCCAGACGTTTCCCCTGTGGTTGTCTGCGGCTGCAGTGGTGGGCACCTTCTTGTCTGCATCCATCGTCTACTTCTCAACAATGAGGAAAAAGAAGGAAGGGCCTTTGTACACCTCGGTTGCAGGCAATGGAAAACAGAGCAAGATTGTCAAGGTTGCCGACTTTCTATCACGCAGGGATTTTATCTATCTGGTGGTGATTTTGGCATTTTTTCGCCATTTGGACTGGTTTCTGGTTGCTGCCTCAGTAGGAAGCCTTGTCTTTGCCGGAGTCTTAATAGGTATCAGGCTCAGGAATTGATGTCCGCTTGTTCATCAAAATCCTGTTCCAGGATGTCCCCTGTCTCCTGATCCTTTAACAACATTTTTATCCGCTTTTCTGCTTCATCCAGAATCTTGGCGCATTGCTTGGAAAGTTGCATCCCTTCCTCGAAAAGGGCAACTGCCTTCTCCAGGGGAAGCTCCTGGGCCTCCAAAAGTTCCACAACTTCCTGGAGCCTCTTCATGCCTGTTTCAAAGTCGAAGTTTTTGTCTTGCTGGGACTGTTTATCGCTGGTCATGGCAATGGATAATTTCCCTTTCTGTAATGATGTAATCCATCAGTTCATCATGGGGCTTTATAGGGATGTTACTATCCTGCACCTGAAAAGAAAAGGCAAGGGCAACACGCAGGGCCTGGGGAGCTTCCTTAGAGAGGAATCTGTCGTAGAAACCGCCACCATATCCAAAACGGCCTCCGCGTCTGTCAAAAACACTTCCAGGCACTATTACTATATCCAGCTGGGAGGGATGTATCTGTTGGCAGAACTTCGGGTCAGGTTCGGGTATGGAGTAGGCGCCAGGGGTGAGGTTATCGAGGGAATCTATTTTAAAACATTCAAGGCGTCTTTGGGAAACGAGGGTGCGGGGAAGGGCCACTTGCTTTCCTTCCTCTAGCCGCCTGGCAATCATTGGCCTTGTGTTCACTTCGCTTCTGAAGGAATAAAAGAAGAGAGGGAGTTTGCACCGCCGATAGTTTGGAAGTTTATTGAGGTTTTCGCCGATTTTTTCACTGCGGGACTGAATCTCATCTGGCGATAATTTGTCCCTCTGGGACAGAATCTTTTTCCGTAAAAGTGATGCGTCCAAATTATTGATGCGTCTTTAAAGTTGGAAGGGCCTACATGGCGTGACCAGGCACATAAAAGATTCTCATACATGATGAGCGTTTGATGGGAATCTTGCTCCAAACAGGTCTGCAGTTGTTGTCTCGAAACTGGATGTTACGCCCGCTTGGCAGGGCCTTTACAGATTTTGCCACAAGATATAGGGCACCGTCTGTTCCATAGAATTTAGAGCCCACAACCCTTACACTCATGCCAGGGGACAGCTTCATGTGTATGCGTTCTACGAACCAGTTTGGGGCCGTGATTACATGAAACGCCCTGGAGTTTGACTCCATTACGAAACATTTCAACCCGCGGAATTCACATCCCGAGGGTTTGAGGACCGTGCCTGATATGATGATTTCGGTATTTTCGTCATAGCCAACAGAATCGGTGGCTGCGTATGCTGCGTTTGTTAAGGCTAGAAGGGTTAGTGTAAGGCAAAAGGTAACGATATGGGTTTTTTGCATAAGCAGCATTCCTCTCCCACGAGCGAGAATTTTTATTATTGCTTGCATCAATCGTGCCGTGTTGTTGCACATCTGGCCAAATCACAGGCACTAATTGAGTTTCAAAATCAAGAATAAGCACGACATGTAGGTTTTTCAATATATTTCAATAAGATGTATGTTTTTTCTCCTTCTTGGGCCGTGAAGCAGACCCTGCCCTACAATATTGAAATGGTATTTGGGCACCTGCACGCACATTTTGCATAAACTGCATTTTTTGCACTTTTTATTTGTGCAAACTTTGCAGTTTCTAGGTGATGATTCATCAGGGGAATCCTATGGGTTAAATGGGAGGGTTTTATTCCTCAGTGACATTTCTTGGCCGTTTCATAGTGAAAGAGATGGCGAGCCCTTGGTGGAAGGCCAGTCTGGACGCTAAAGATGCGGTAAATGAGGGGAGAAATGGCGATATTTGGCATAAAAGCCATTAAATGTCACGATTTTTGACAAAAAAAGAAGGCCTTCTTCTAGGAGGTATCAGAAGGCCTTCGGGGAGAGGAGGGTTGGGAGGGATAGGGAGTTTTTGCTTTGTTCAGTTTTTATGTTGCAAGTGGTGTGCCACTTCTGGTCTCGTTGCTTACCCTTGCATATTTGAAAAAAGAATATGCAGGTAGTGTGCCAATGTTTCATTGCCGCTTCTTGTAACCATATTTTTTTATCTTATACTGCAGTGTCCTAAGGGAAATCCCAAGGATTTCAGCGGCTTTCTTTCTGTGGCCCTTGGTTTTCTCCAATGTTTTGACGATGGCCTCGCGTTCTATCTCCTCCAGCTTTTTAAGTTCTTCACCATCGCTAGAGCCGCTTCCTGGCTGGGAGTCAGAATCTGCCAGACTCTGGTCGATGAAGGACAGGTCTTTTTGAGTGAGCATCTCCTGTTTCTCGTCTGCCAAGATGACCGCCCGCTCTATGGCATTGTAGAGTTCCCGGATGTTTCCCGGCCAGGGGTATGACTTTAGGAGTTCAAGGGCATCGTCACTAAATTTTTCAACGTGTTTCCCAACCCTTATTGCAATGGTTTGTAAAAGATAGGTGCCTATGAGCTCTATTGCGCCTTCACGCTTCCTTAGGGGTGGAAGTTCGATTGGGAATACACTGAGCCGGTAATAAAGGTCTTCCCTGAAGCTTTTGTCCTTGATTCTTGCCTTGAGATCCTGATTGGTGGCTGCGACTATGCGTGCATTGGTTGTTAGGGTGATGGTACCGCCAACCCTTTCAAAGGCCCTTTCCTGAAGTATTCTAAGGAGTTTGGCCTGGGCAGAAAGGGGCATTTCTCCAATTTCATCCAGAAAGATGGTTCCATCCTGGGCGAGTTCAAACTTGCCCTGCTTGGTCTTTACTGCCCCTGTGAATGCCCCTTTTTCATGGCCAAAGAGCTCGCTTTCAATGAGTGTTTCAGGCATGGCAGCACAGTTGAGTTCCACGAAAGCCCCTTTCTTGCCGCTTAGCTGATGGATGACCTTGGCAATGAGACTTTTCCCTGTGCCGCTTTCTCCCTGCAGGAGCACAGTGGCCTCTGTGGTTGCAACCCTCTGAATCTGTTCCCAAACATCCTTCATTCCCGCAAAAATGACATTTGTTGGAGGAAGCCCATCGGTAAGTTGGCTTTGCCACAGGGTGTTACTGTTGATAAGGGCCTGCCTTTCAATGACCTTTTCCACTGCAAGTCTCAGCTCGTCCGGGTTTTTAAGCGGCTTGATGAGGTAATCCAGGGCGCCGCACTTCATGGCTTCAACTGCATTTTCCACAGAAGCGTAGGCAGTGAGTATGATAAAATCTATTTCTGGCTTGTCGGCCTTTACCTTTTTCAGCAGGTCGATGCCCGACATTTCTGGCATTTTAAGGTCAGAAATGACGAGATTTGGGGCAAAGTTTTTGATGATGGCAAGGGCTTCCTGGCCGCTGTAGGCTCCCTGCACGCTATAACCTTCCTTTTTGAGGATGCGGGAAGCAAGGAGAACCAGGGATTTTTCATCATCCACCACCAAAATTCTAAAGTCTTTTTTATCCATTTTTTTGCCCCTATGTTTCCTTTTAAACTACAGGTAAACTGTTTATAACTGTTTATAAATTAGCTAGCATAGCTTATTGTATCAACCAGATGGACTGTATCTTTTTTGTAAATCCTAAAGCCGGATCAGGGGCAGGGCAGAAGCTGGCCGAAGAAATCGAGCATCTCACACTTCCTGCACCCGCCTTCAAACAGCTTGTATTCACCGATCCTAACAGGCTTCAGCAACAGGTCTACTCCTGTGCCCGAGATAAAGATTTGGTCGTCTTGTGCGGCGGAGATGGAACAGTCAGTTCAATAATTTCACATCTGGCACACCTTGAACGCGTTCCAACCATAGCAATTATTCCCATTGGTACTGGAAACGATATAGCCAGAGGCACGAAATGGATGAAAAGCTGGTCTGAGTTTGGCCTCGATGGACTCTTCTATGCCATTAAAGAGGGCAAGGTTGGCAGCCTCGATGTGTGGCAGATGAAGCTGGAAAAGGCCGAAACCAGTCGGCACTATCAGTTTTGTGCATACGCCGGAATAGGCTATGATGGACGGGTCTGTCAGGAGTTTCTGAAGCTAAACCGTTTTTTTTATAAAAAAGGCATCCCTACCTCCATCAAGAGGCTCCTTTATTTGCCAGCAGGCATCCGAATCTTTTACAAGAATCTTCTACATCCTGAAAGGATAAGATGCCAGATAACCCATTATCAGGGTGGCAGTGAAACACACCAATCTGAAAGGCTTGGACAGATCCTTTTTTGCAATTCAGGGTACTACGCGGGCGGAAGCCTCCTCGACCGGCATTATAGCCTCGATGATGGATTACTGGAGTTTTTTGGTATCAAGGGGTACCTGGGCTACATGCAGCTTCTGTTTGAAGGCCGATTGCCAGTGCGCCATTCCTCCATTTTGCCTGTCAGATCTCCAAGTTATCGTCTGTCCCTTTTGAGCACCAGCTATTTTCAGGTGGATGGGGAACCTGTGGGGGTGGTGGAAAAGGGCACAACCATTCAGGTGGAACTGTTCCGGAGCGTGCCCTTGTTGAAGCCCTTCTTGGATAAGTATGCCAAAAAACGTCTAAAAGATGGGGCAAAAGAAAGGGCCCTGGAAGAACTTTCGTCATCTGTACGTCCAGTAGTTACGTAAATCGTCGCTGTTGACGATAGATACAAAAAGGGCATTGGCCACTTCTTTCAGGAGCTGCGTATGGAACGAAGAAGATCCCCGAGATATCCGGTCAATCTGCGTGTTTATTTTCCTGGTCAAAAACTTTGGGGCTATACCAAAGACATCTCCCTTGATGGTTGTTTTATTGTAGTCAACAAGACGGTTAATGAAGGTTTTTTAGCAGACATTTTGCTTGAACTCCCCATTATAGGCGTGATTTTTCTTAAAGGCTATGTTCAGCATACCGGTTCAAAAGGAGAGGGCGTGGGGCTACAGTTTGTGCAGGTCAGATTTGCCCAGGAACAGTCTGCCTACTATTCCCTATATGTCGATTATATCAATCTTCTTCCAGAACATGAGAAGATTAGGGCGAAATATCTAGAGGCTGTTCAAAAGGGTGTGCTGAAGCTTCAGTCCTTTCCGGCAGAGACAAGTTGAACATGAATACCCTGCTATTAGACATACCGACGCCTCTTTTGGGGACATTTATTTTTCTTGTTGGGCTATGTGTTGGCAGTTTCCTAAATGTATGTATCAGCCGGATTCCTGCTAAAGAGTCCGTTGTCTATCCTGCCTCGAGGTGCCCCAGGTGTGGTCACACCCTGGCATGGTGGGAAAACATCCCCATCGTGAGCTACATTTTCTTGAAAGGGAAATGTTCAGGATGCAAGGCGAGGATTTCCATTCAATACCCCATAGTTGAACTATTGACCGGGCTGGTGGCCCTGTGGCTATGGAAAAGATTTGGCCTTGGATGGGAATTTGTCGTCTATTTCATCTTTTCATGCAGCCTGATCGTGGTCTCCTTTATCGATCTCGAGCACAAAATCATACCAGATGTGATTTCACTTCCGGGCATCGTCCTGGGTTTTGCCTCTTCCTTTCTGCTCCCAGAGCTTTCGTGGCTTGATTCCCTTCTTGGAATCATATTCGGGGGCGGCATCCTCTATCTGGTTACATGGGGCTACTACCTTGTCACCAAACGCATAGGCATGGGTGGAGGCGATATCAAGCTCCTTGCAATGATAGGGGCCTTTTTGGGGTGGCAGGCAATCCCCTTTGTAATCTTCATAAGTGCCCTTACTGGTTCCATTATTGGAATCATCTTTGTGGCCCTCAAAGGGGCAGGCAGGCATTATCAGATCCCATTTGGCCCTTTTTTGGCGCTAGGTGCAGAGATTCAGCTTTTTTGGGGCCATGAGATAATGGCCATTTACTCACACTTCTTGTCTTTCAACTAATAAATTCCGATAAGGTGAAAGAGCAGTATTCACCAATAATTATAAATCGCCAGTAACGGTGTCATGAGAAAAAAACGCGTATTAATAATAGACGACGAGTATGAAATAAGGTCTCTTCTTGCCAACTACATTCAGCGGATGGAGGGCTACGAGCCAAGTCTTGCCAAGGACTTGGAAGAGGGGCTTTCTCTTGCGAGGAATAATGAGTTTGAGCACATACTGTGCGACTATTATCTGAACCCAGACAGTGAAGGCCCTGAGGGTACAGCCGTTGAATTCCTTCAAAGGGCAAAGGCAGAAGGAATTGGCTCAAACATAATTGTCATGTCAGGCAAGGCAGAAGTGGACAAGGCCGTTGAAGTGACAAAACTCGGCGCTGTTGACTACCTGGCCAAGCCAATCACCTTTGCTCAACTGGAGTTTGTATTGAAGCGGGCTGAGGAACGTGCAAAACTCTACCGGGAAAACATTCAGCTCAAGCAACAGGTTGAGGAAAAGTATTCCTTCTCCAACATTATTGCCCGTAGCCCTCAAATGGAGCGCATTTTCAATGTGATCGAAAAGGTCAAGGACTACAAGACTACTGTCCTCGTCACAGGGGAAAGTGGTACCGGTAAGGAGCTGGTCTCAAGAGCCCTTCACTTCAACAGCATTCGAAAGCATGCACCCTTTGTGGCAGTAAACTGTGGCGGCATTCCGGAAAATCTCCTTGAAAGCGAGCTTTTTGGCCATGTTAAGGGCGCATTCACTGATGCAGTGAGATCAAAAAAGGGTCTATTCGAGGAGGCACAAGGGGGCACGCTCTTTTTGGATGAGATTGGCGAACTTCCCCTTTCTCTCCAGGTGAAGTTACTAAGAGTGCTTCAGGAGCATGAAATCAGGCCCGTTGGCGACAACAAGACCATCAAGGTGGACGTGCGTATTGTTGCGGCCACAGCCAGGGATCTGGGAGAGCTTGTGCGCCAGGGCAAGTTCAGGGAAGACCTCTACTACCGAATAAACGTCCTGACCATTGTCATTCCCCCGCTCAGGGAAAGAAAAGAGGATATTCGACTCCTTATCGACCACTTTATAAAGAAGTACAACAAGGTCATCAAACCCAAAAAGGTGGTTGGGGTAAGCCCAGAGGCCATGCAGGTCCTAATGAATTACAAGTGGCCTGGAAACGTGAGAGAGTTGGAAAACGTGATAGAAAGGGCGCTGGTCTTAACAGAGCACGATACCATTCAGGTGGAGGACCTGCCTGTAAGCTTGCATTCCCTAGATGTGCCAGCTTCAACAGGAGGCCAGGAAGAATTCATTCCAGAGAGCCTTTCCATCAAGAAAAATGCCAAGAAGATGGAAAGTAAACTCATAAGCATTGCCCTGGCCAAGACCAAGGGCAACAAGACCCAGGCCGCCCAACTGCTTGAAATCAGCCTGCCGGCACTTTTGTACAAGATGAAGGAGTATGGCCTAACTAGCTGATTTGGCCAAGAATGCCTCGGCCGTAGTGATGTCTTCAGGCCTGTCCACATCGATGACAGTTCCCATGTCTATTGCCTTAAAGGGAATCCCCGCCTCAAAAAGGTGGCCAAGAAGTGCCCGAAGGGCGCTAAATTTGTTGTTTTTGGCCTCCAAACGGGCCCTTGTGGGCATGAGATAGACTCCACATGTGACAGCATCACCACTTTGACCGCCAATCTTTGTGATTGTCTCGCCATCTTCCTGGTCGATAGTGACGTACAGGGGCTTTTCATCGTCGACAAATCTGGTAACCCCGAGAATGACCTGGCCAGAATCCATCTCCTTGGCCTTATTTATGAACTTCTTGAACGCCCCTGGAGAAAAGATGGAGTCAACCGTGGTTATGAGCAGCTGCTCTTCCTCATGATCTTTGGCATCTTCCAGAAGGCTCAAAAAACTTTCTGCAGAGGTCTCTGTGTCCCGGCAGATGATGTCGAAGCGCATTTGCGGGAAATTTTCAATAAGATAATGGGAACATGCGCTACAGTTGCCAGAGCGAAATATAATGCGAATGCGCTCTATGCCAGCTTCTTGGAACTGGCTGACAGTCCTGCCGAGAAGTTCCCTTCCCCCTACCTTGATGAGGGGTTTTGTTTGGGGAAAGCCACTTTTTTTGAACCTGCTTCCGTGTCCAGCTGCGATTATTCCACCTATTAACAATCCATTTGCTCCTTTTTTAAAAAGATTGGTACGAGTTCAGCCAAATCTGAAATTATGGGGCAATCTTCTGGAACCGAAACATCATCAGGCAGTGTGCCAGAAGAGATGAGAATGGTATTCATGCCTACAGAACGGGCGCCAAGGATGTCCCGTTTTATATTGTCCCCAATCATTACAGATTCCTCGGGGGAGACACCAAGATGCGTAAGGGCATATTCAAATATGCGCGGATCGGGTTTTTCACAACCAACAACATTTGAGTCAACCGCTATGTCCATCACCTCATTTAGCCCTGTCTCCTGGCAGATTGCCTGGAGATTGCCATAGTTGTTGGAAATGATCCCCAGTTTGTACCTGCCCTTGAGTTTTCGCAGATGGTTCAGATTTTTTTTAATGGTGGTTAGGCTACTTGCGACAAATTCTTCTGAAATTGCCCTTGCAAGCTCCTTGCTGAAGCACCCAAGATTTGTGAGTACCCTTCGTACCTGTTCATGCACAATTTCTGTAAGGTTTAGATGGGATGGATTTTCTGCAACAAGGGAATCATCGGCTGCATAAAACGCCTTGGAAAAGGTGTTCATGTCCACCTTTACTCCATGCCGCAAATAGATGGGGTAAAAGTGCTCTTTCCAGGCTATTCCAGGGGCATCGAGGGTGCCGCCATAGTCCAAGAAGATTGCCCTAACTTTATTGGGTGAAAAGTCCATTCCTGCGCCTGTCTTTATTGATTTAGACACCTGCCTGCCTGCGCCTCGAGCAGTTTTATCAAGTCCTCCACCGTGTGTTTCTTTAAGAAGTTGTTGTAATCCGCCCGTTTGAGGGAAAGATCGTTTACGCCCCTGGCAGATACGCTCACTATTTTCCATTCCCCATTGACCTTTTTGCAGACGTATTCAAAGTCTATCTTCTCTCCGTCCTTTTTTATGAGAAAGGCTTTGACGAAACAGTATCCTCTAGGGTCCAGTTTGGCTTCAGCAGTTTCGAATTTTTCTCCAGAATAGTCCTTGAATCTCTGGGCATAGGTGGCCACTGTCATCTGGGCAAAGGCCTTTACGAATTTGTCCCTGGTTCGTTCATCCAGGCTGCGCCAGTGGCGTCTTCCAAGGACAATGCGGCTGATGGTCTCAAAGTCGAAACTCTTTTGGATTACTGGGGCCAAGAGTTGAAAACGCTCCTGACAGCTTGATTTATCTCCCATTTTCATGGCCTCGATAAGGGCTTCGTGAAGTCTGTCAACCACATGGACAGCTGTGGCGTTTGAAGCTTCCTCCTTGTTTGGCCCTTCATCTGCGGTGAGCTGAGTACCAGCTGCACAGAGCAGTATAATTGTTGCAAAGATTGATGAAATACATTGAAACCAAAAGCGGGAGAATCTTTTCTTTGTCATTTTTCTTCTCCTTTCCTCGTCTCTTTCTTCTTTTTCGAAGAAAATACGAGCTTGCCTTCCTCCACCTGCCATACGATCAGCCCGGGGATACCCAAAATAAGCTCTCTAAATCTCTTTGCCAAAGACATGCCAAGGGCGATTTCTGGGGTTATTCCCAGTAGATTTCCCAAAATCACAAATCCACCTTCTTGGACGCCAAATGCACCGGGAACTAGGAAGGCAATTCCCCGAATTACCTGTCCGAGGCTTTCAAGTAGTATAGCTTCAAAAACACCTGTATTGGCACCCAAAAATTTTAGGGCCAGCCATACCTCGATTGCGCCAGAAAACCAGCCGGCCAGACGCCAGATACATGATTGGAAGATGATCCATCTGTGGCTGTAAAGCTCCAATATCTTTTCATCGAGGGCCTTGGCATCTGGTGCCAGTCCAGCGAGGCGTTCCTTACTGAAGATGACAGACATGATTCCAAGGAGTCTTGTCCAGAGTCCTTTTTTCTGAACAGCCAGAAAACCAATGGCTCCAAGGGACAGGGCGGCAACGGCAATGACAGCCTGCTTTATGAGGTGTTGATTGCCCAGGTAGACGAGTCCTGCTATGCCTACGAGGGAAAAGATAAGCTGGGTGATCAGGGCGATGGTTATCTCGACCAAGACGCTGGCCCCTGCATCTGCCACCGGATAACCCCTTACGGCCAACATGCGTGCTCTGACAAGGTCGCCCCCGATTTGTGCTGCAGGCAATAGGGAGTTTATGGACTCCCCCACCCAGCGCGCCTTTATGAGCAGGGGGAGAGAAGGAGGTTCTGGAATTATGAAAAGAAGACGCCAGGCAACTGCATCAAATAAAAGTGGGGCTGCATGGGAGGCAGCCACAAGAAATAATCCATATCCTGCGGCTTCGAGGGCCTTGAAGATATCTCCTATTCCAAAATAGATAAGGATGCCTATTAAAAGGCTTAGGCCCAGGCCAAAAAGTATATAGCCGGTCTTTTTCATGTCTCTTTATTTTTGGAGCAGGCCCTGTTTCTTGAACCACTCAACTGCATCCCGAATGGCCTGCCTGGCGGGTCTGTGGCTGTAACCGAGTTCTTTCTCTGCGCGTCTGGAAGAAAAAAACATCTTCTTTTTTGAAAGTTTTACGCCATCAACGGTGGCAAGGGGTTCTGTGCCAGTAATTCGACTGACCATCTCAAAGAGATAGGCCAAGGGAAGAATGAGGTTGTGGGGCAGCTTTATACGAGGGGGTGGCGTGCCGGTAATTTCTGAAATGGTTTCAAAGATTTCCTTGAGGGTCATATTTTCCCCTCCAAGGATGTAGCGGCGCCCTGTTTTGCCCTTTTTGAGGGCGAGTATGTGCCCCCTCGATACATCATCCACATGCACGATGTTTAGGCCAGTATCCACATATGCAGGCATCTTGCCCTGGGCGGCCTCAAGTATCATCCTGCCTGTTGGCGTGGGCCTTATGTCCCTCGGGCCAACAGGCGTCGATGGGTTTACGATTACTGCATCGATCTTCCCGGCATCCACAAGTTCCTTGACCGCCTTTTCTGCCAGGAACTTGGACTTTTTATAATGTCCAATCATATCGGAGAAAGATACAGGGGTCTCCTCGTCTGCTGGCGATCCGTCCTCGTTTAGTCCAAGGGTGGCCACGCTACTGGTGTACACGATTCGCTTTATACCAGTGTGGCCAGCTGCATCCATGATGTTTTTGGTGCCTTTTACGTTGTTTTCATAGATTTCATCTGGTTTGGGAACCCAAAGCCTGTAGTCGGCGGCCACATGAAAGAGAAAGTCATAACCTTTTAAGGCCTTTTTGAGGGAGTCCTTGTCCTTTAGGTCACCATAATGCAGGGTGACTGGGAGTCCTTCCAGGTTGGTGAGATTGCTCTTTTCTCTCACCAGCACTCCAACGTCATAGCCATCTTCCAGCAAAAGTCTGACGAGGCTTGAACCGACAAAGCCTGTACCGCCTGTAACAAAGGCCTTCATTTTTATTTCCTCCATAGCGGTTAAGCGAGGGTGCTAGATGCCGATATTAAGTAATAGGGCTAAGGGCTCTTTCTTGTAAATAAGGGGCGTGTGATTTATAATTTTTCTTTAGCCCTTGGGCTACTTACTATCAGAAGGAATTTTTGTAAACACAAGGACGACCAAATGAAAAAAACAAATGCACTTATTTTGACCCTGGCAATCGGCATTTTTTTATTGTTTTCAAGCGAAATGTCTTTGCCTCGTGTAACCCTGGCAGCCGACGATGCGGCCGTTAACGCAGAGGCAGAAGACATGGGGGCTGACAATGAGGATTGGATACTTGGAGAAGACTACCTTTCTGAGGATACCAGCGACGGATCTGAAGATATTTCCGACCCTTTGGAGCCGGTAAACAGGGTATTTTACCACTTTAACGACAAGCTTTATTTCTGGGTGCTCAAGCCGGTATGTAAGGGTTACAGCAAGGTTGTCCCTGAGCCAGCAAGAAAGGGCATCCGCTCCTTTTTCTCAAATATCTATACACCAGTTCGTGCTGCAAACTGCCTCCTTCAAGGTAAGTTTACCGGGTTTTGGAGGGAGATAGCCCGTTTCATCATCAATACCACAGCAGGGGGCCTGGGCTTCAGGGATGCAGCTGAAGAAGACTACCATGTGGCCAAAAGCTCTGAAGACTTTGGACAGACCCTTGGGGTTTACGGGCTTGGTTTCGGGCCATATCTCGTTATTCCCTTTATTGGCCCAAGCTCCGTCAGGGATGCAGTTGGTTCTGCTGCAGATTCATTCATGTATCCGCCAAATTACATGATGAACACCTGGGAAAGCATGGGGCGTTCTGCCTTTAGAAAGATAAATGATATATCTTTGCGCCTGGGTGAATATGAAAGCTTCAAGGAAATGGCAATAGACCCTTATATCGCCATAAGGCAGGCTTACTTCCAGTATAGAATCAAGCAGATAAAGAAGTAGCTGTTTTCAGCCTAAAACACCAACCCAGACAAAAGGCCTCTGAAATTCTCCTTTATGAAAAAGACAACAGGCGTACTTATGGCCCTGGAGCAAGAGGCCTTTAGCGTTTTTGGGAAAAGGGGTTGGTCCGAATCAGGTGGCTTTCTGGCCAAGGCAGAACGGATTGGGCAGAAAGTGTTCTTGATAGTAATAAGTGGCCCGGGGCCTAAGAGGGTTCAAAGGGCCACGCACTATCTCCTGGCCTGCGACTCCTCTCCAATCATCAATATAGGTGTAGCAGGGGCCTTGGCCGAAGATCTCGAGGCAGGGGACGTCCTGTGTCCTTCTCTAATAAAAAGTGAAGAGGGGGCCCTTGACATGGACTCCAGCCAAAGGCTACAGCTTGAAAAGGTGCTGAGGCCTTCAGGGGTGCCACTAACCAAGGGAAATCTCTTTACGGCCCTGCGCGTTATCGCATCTCCAGAGGAGAAAAAGAGGCTCCATGAGATTCATTCGTGTCAGGCCGTGGATATGGAGGCCTACCATTGCGGCGCTGAATGTTTGAGGGAAAATGTTCCTTTTTTTGCCATAAAGGCAATATCTGATAGGGCCAACGAGTCTTTGCCAGGGGCAATTACAAGCTGTGTAGATGACAAAGGCAGGGTAAGGCTTTCCCGCCTGATTCTGTCGATACTTTCCAGACCGTGGCTGATACCACGGCTCCTCGAACTTCAAGAGTCCTTCAAGAAGGCAACATATTCCCTGGAGCTTGCCATGTCGGCCATAGGTGCTCACCCATTTGGCGTGTTTTCTGACTAGATGTGAAATAGCTGGGCGTATTTTTCTTCCAGATAGTTTATCAATGGCCTTGGAGAGGGCTCCATCTGGGTGGCAAGTTGTATGAGTCGGCGTGGTCTGTAGCGCTGGCCTTTGCTATGTATTTTGTCTTTTAACCACGAAAGTATTGGGCCAAACTCCGCCCTTTCCATGAGGGCGTCCATATCAGGCACTTCCTGCCTCATCCTTTCGTGTAGCATGGCGGCATATATGTTTCCAAGGGTATAGGTGGGGAAATATCCAAAGGCTGCTCCCGACCAGTGCACATCCTGAAGGCAGCCTAGAGTGTCGTTTGGAACCTCCATGGAAAAGAGTTCCTGAAAGAGGCCATTCCATCTGTCTGGCACGTTTTCAGGCTCGAGCTTTTCCTCGAACAGTTCCTTTTCAATCACGAACCGCAAATATACGTGGATGTTGTAGGTCACCTCATCTGCTTCTACCCTAATGAATGAGGGTTTTACCTGATTTATGGCCTGAAGGAAGCTATCGAGGGTAAAATGATCCAACTGCCCTGGAAAAATAGAGCGGGCAAGAGGAAAGAAATAGGTCCAGAAAGGCCTGCTCCTTCCAATGAAATTCTCCCAGAATCTAGATTGGGATTCATGTACACCAAGGGAGACCGACTCGCCAAGCGGGGTGCCATACTTGTCTGAAGGAAGGTTTTGGCTGTACATGGCATGCCCTG
>JAADCZ010000064.1 GCA_013154175.1 Thermodesulfobacteriota bacterium | reverse complement strand
ATGTCTGGGAGTGGTGTAACGACTGGTATTCCTTTGATTACTATTCGAAGTCCCCTGAAAAGGACCCTCAGGGCCCTGAAAGTGGTGTACTAAAGGTTGAACGCGGTGGGGGCTGGGACGCCCTTCCAGATGCCTGCCGTTCCGCCTATCGTCATGGTTTCTTCCCATTTAAAGGTAATTCAGCCCTTGGTTTCAGATTGGTAAAGTCTCCATAGTGGACCGGTGGCATAACCCTGTGCAGGGCACCAGGGCCTCATGGCCTTGGTGCCTTTTTTATGTGTTGTTTACTTAAGTAACAGTTGTTACAAGGGGGAAAGGCTAGTAAAATCAACTAGTTGTCTGCTTACTGTTTCTTTTTGGAACAATTTTAAGTTAATTTTTGCACATGAAATATCTCTAAAGCTCCCTTCTTTCCTTTTTCTTTTGTAAAAACAAATAGTTGCCATGCTGGCATCTTTGCTGCATTGATATTCGGTTGATTTTGGATCAGGGCAAACTATGTGAAAAAAGACAGACTTATGCAGTCAACCGTGTAGCAAAGAGGATGAGAAAACGGGTAGCCTTACTGGCAGATGGTAGAAATTCCGATCTTTACGCCAGCTTTTGTGCAGTCAAGCTTGCCAAAAGGATGGATGCTACCCTGTGCTCCATCCTGCTTGTCCCTGATCCGGCTGAATTTGAGACCAAGGAAGAGATGCAGGATATGGGGAGCACCTGGAAGGATTTTTCACCTTCGTTTTTTTTACAACTGGTCTCAGGGCTTTGTGGCCTGGAGAAGGTGGAAAATTCTTATCATCTCATCGAGGATGCAAGCGACGATGCCCTCATAGAGTTTCTGGTGTCCCAGAGGATATCCTGTCTCATTGCCGGTTCCCTTGATGAAAAGGACTTTCATCAAAAGAAACGGTGGTCATCCTTGCTCATGGGGAGGGTCCAGGATCATCCTGGCTGGTATTGGGGGGCCATGACGGTTTTTCTGGCAAGGCCTTGGACAGACGAATGTTTTAAGAAGATTCTTAAACAAATAGATGCGGACTGTAGCCTCTATCCCATTGAAATTGCATCGGTTTAGAGTGCAAGTTTTTCAAAAAATATTATTTCTTTAGGAGGGTTTGACATGTACATTTACTTGCCAATTGCGCTCACCAGCGTCACATTGTGGCTGGTGGTTGGCCTAGGTCTATTGGTCGGACTTTTATCCGGCCTGTTTGGTGTCGGTGGCGGTTTTCTCATGACGCCGCTACTCATGATGATTGGTATTCCACCTACGGTTGCCGCTGCAACAGACGCAAACCAGATCGTTGCAGCCTCCGCATCTGGTACCTTAGCCCACTGGCGCCTGGGAAATGTTGATTTCAAAATGGGGCTCTTGCTTCTGGTTGGAGGTTTTACCGGTGGAGCCCTTGGTGTTCACGTCATCAAGGTTCTAAGGGCCACAGGTGGTGCCGACTTTCTCATCAAGATTACCTACGTTCTCATGCTGGGTATCGTCGGTACCTTCATGTTTTTTGAAAGTCTAAACGCCCTCAAGAAGCAGAAGGCAGCAGCTGCAATGACTCCAGAGCAAAGGGCAGAGGCCGAGAGAAAGGCTGCCGAAAAGGCCAAGGCCAAGAAAAAGGGTTGGCTGTCCTCTTTGCCATTCCAGATCTATTTCGACAAGTCTGGCGTAACCCACTCCGCTCTGTTGCCAATAGGCCTTGGTATCTTTGTCGGTGTTCTTGCAGCTATCATGGGTGTTGGCGGTGGCTTCCTCATGGTGCCCGTCATGATTTATCTCCTCAGGATGCCCATGCACGTCGTTGTTGGAACGAGTCTCTTCCAGATTATGTTCACATGCGTAGAGGTTACATTCCTCCAGTCATACCAGAACCACACCGTTGATATCATCCTCGCCATCCTTCTTCTCCTTGGTTCCACCATTGGTGCTCAGATCGGAACCAAGCTTGGTAAGAAGCTTCATGGTGATCAGCTCAAGATCCTGCTCGCTATCATCGTTTTAGGTGTGACAGTCAAGATGATACTCGGGTTGGTACTTCCGCCATCCCTGTTACTCGCATCTGCAGGAGGGCATTAATCATGAGTGGAAACAAGATAATGAAATATTTGGTCAACTGTTTGATTGCAATTGTGGCTTGCGGGTTTCTTTTTGTTAATGATGCAGGTGCACTGACATGTGAGACCAATCCCGGAAAGATTCCAATCACTCTGGGATACCATGGAACCAAGGTGACAATATCTGGAAAGGACCTGAACGCTAGTGACGTCATTATCCAGATCCATTCCGACCTTGGTGAAGAGCACCTCAAATACATTGGTAAGGCCGGTGGAATATTCTGGATGAAGCTTGGGAACATGATCTTTGAAAATGTCCCGGCAGTATATCTGGTTTACTCAACCAAGCCTATCCACGACATCATTCCCCCTGAGACTTGTAAGGAGCTGTCCATCAGCTTTGACGCCTTGAGGAAGAAGGCAGAGATAAAGAGTGATCTCAAGGACCTCGACAGGGAGAAGTGGCTGAACGAGTTCCTCAAGTTCAAGAAAGATAAGCATCTGTATCACCAGGAGTCTGGTGTCGTTAAGGTGGACAGCGCCAATCATGCCTACACGGTAACCATCGATTGGCCCTTTGAGGCCCCTCCAGGAGAGTACTACGTGGAGGTCTTTGCCATTCAGGATGGCAAGGTGGTGGACAAGGCTGAATCAAAAATAAAGGTGGAACGTGTTGGTATTGAAAAAACCCTTTCTCACATGGCCTTCGAAAAGCCCGCTCTTTATGGTATCATTGCAATAGTGGTGGCTATTGTGGCCGGCTTTGGTGTTGGAATGGTATTCAAAGGCGGGGGAGGTCATTAGACGGTACCTAAACAAGTACCCTCCGATGCTTGTTTGGGCCCCCTGCCTTTGAATAAAGGGCAGGGGGTTTTTTTTAACCCTTTTACAGGAGATGAAAGTGACCTTTTTCAAGGAGCTTGTTGACAAAATCAAGGGGGCCATTGGACTAGGGGCTCCTACGAGTACCCTTACCATTAGGGAGAAGTTTGAGCGTTTCAAGAATGTCTTGAAGTGTAACCAGACGGCTCTTGAGATTATCGCAGACATGGGAGAAAAGCTCAGTGGCGATTACATCTTCGACAGACATTATATAGAGGCCACTGTGGATGAGCTGTCTGAAACGGTGCTCAGGTGCGTTCATGCCCTCAATGCCCTGTGTGACAACAAGTACACCCATCTTTATGACGTGTATGAGAGGATACACGACCGCTTGATGAAGATACTGAGCGGTCGGGAGGACAGGGAAGGGCCGCCAATTCTCCTGCTCAATGAGATTACAAAAAGCTATTTTGGGATAGTGGGCGGAAAGGCCCTTCATCTTGCTAAGATAATTAATGATCTTTCCCTTCCAGTGCCTGAAGGTTTTGTAATAACGACCAGATCCTACCATGACGTAATCGGATTCAGTGAACTTGCCCCAAAGGTGGACCGGCTCGAAGGTCTCATTGCCTCTCCTGTGGCGAGTGCAGAGGAGATTGAAAAACTTCGCAAGGAAATAAGGGAGTCCATCTACAAGATCGAGCCTCCGCCCCACCTCCTCGAAGAGATTGAAGAGGCGATGTCAAAATTGGAAATAGCCAAGAAGGACAAAAAGCCCTTTTTTGCCGTAAGATCGAGCGCCCAGGAAGAGGATATGGATTTCTCCTTTGCTGGCCAGTTTGATTCAGTGCTCAACGTGAAGCCAGAGCCCGAGGCCATTTTCGAGGCCTACAAAAAGGTCATTGCCAGTCTTTTTGCCAAGAATGTGATTGAATACAGGCGGACTGTCCTGGAAGGGGAGGGGCAGATGTCCATTGCTGCCCTCTGCCAGGTCATGGTGGATGCCAAGGCAAGTGGCGTCCTCTATTCCACCGACCCCTTGAATCCGGCCACTGACGACATTGTCATCGTAGCCAATTGGGGCCAGGGCGAGTCTGTGGTGGACGGTAAGATGCCCACCGACTCCTTCAGGGTCTCCAAGGTGGATGGCATGAAGATCGTGGAAAAGAAGGTGGCTAAAAAGAAGGAAGGGCTCTTTCTGAGTCCAAAGGGGGGGCTAGAGAAGAGAGAGATTCCAAAGGAACTTCAGGATAAGCCTTGCCTTAGTGATGAACAGATAATCTCTCTTGCACGCATTGGAAAGAAGCTAGAGAGCTACTTCAAGCATCCCCAGGATGTCGAGTGGGCAGTGGACCAGGATGACAACATCCTGATACTTCAGTCGAGGGCACTCCTCGTAAAAGAGGATGTGCAGGTGGAAAGGGATCTTTCCCACCTTGAAGAAAAATATGAGATTATTGCCACTGGCGGTCTTACTGCCCAGCAGGGTATAGGATACGGCCCTGTCAAGATAGTAAAGAGCATAGATGACCTCGATGACGTTCCTGAAGGGTGTGTGCTTGTTAGCCCCAGGGACATGTCCCTCTTTGTCACGGTCATGAAAAAGGTTTCGGCAATCGTGACCGAGGTGGGGACCCCTGTCAGCCACATGTCCACTATTTGCAGGGAACTGTGTGTGCCATGTCTCGTAAACGTGCCAGGAATTCTTTCAAAGGTGAAAGACGGCATGGAAATCACTGTGGATGCCGAGGATCAGAAAATCTACAAGGGCAAGGTGAAAGAGCTTCTCATCTATCGTAACAGCCAGTGTCTAAATGTCTTTGAGTCTTCTGATTTTCGTCTGCTAAGACGGGTCCTTGGCGAGGTTTCGAGGCTTAATCTGGTGGACCCCCTAATTGAGGATTTTCGCATGGACAAGTGCGAGACCTACCACGACATTCTAAGGTTCATCCATGAAAAGGCAGTCAATGAGCTTATCGAGCTTGGCCGGGATGAACAGAAACTCCTAAAGGGGCATATAACCAAGCGTCTGGAACTTCCAATTCCTGCAGGCATCCTCTGTATCGATTTGGGTGGCGGTATCTCCAAGGATGCCCCAGAGGATTACTGCGAGTTCAAGCATATCACCTCCATTCCCTTCAAGGCGCTGCTCCACGGCATGATGACGCCAGGGGTATGGCACACCGATGTCATGGAGGTGAGTTTCCGAGACATGGTGACAAGTATAATAAATGCCCCGACAGACGCCCTGGATGGCCAATATTCAGGTCATAATATAGCTATTATCACCCGGGAATATGTGAATTTGAGTCTCCGGTTTGGATATCACTTCAATATAGTCGACGCCTACTGTAGCGACTTTCCCAGGGACAACCACATATACTTCCGTTTCCTGGGCGGAGCCACGGATATAACCAAGAGGTCGAGGCGGGCCAAACTCATTGCCGAGATATTGCGGGCCTACGATCTGAATGTAAAGACCAAGGGCGATGTGGTCACGGCGCGCATGGGGAACATGCCGCGGCAGGATATGGAATACCATCTGGAGATATTGGGAAGGCTCATTGGTTTTACTAGGCAGCTGGATGTCCATATGGAAAGCGATGAGGTGGTGGAGCTTTACCGCGATGCCTTTTTGCGCGGGGATTATGAAATAACAAGGAGATAAAAAGGGGGAGGAAGGTTTCATTTTTTAACAATCATGGTAATATCATGCCCCTAAAAAGGCCTTTCAACCAAGGGCATAGCTTTTTGGGAAGGCGCTCATAATCCCCTGTAAGCAGGGAATTTTTTGTTCGCCCACAATTTTACTTGTGGGAACGGTATTTTTTTAATAAAATCTTTGTGAATAGTTTTGCATAGAATTATTGCTGCTTTAAATGTGCTGTAACAGGCGCGCAGGAAGCTGTTTGAAATTGTTTGTAACAAAAGGTGATAAGGTGGAGTTTTAAATGGTGGATAATGGTGAAAGCCTCGCGAAGCTAATCATCATAGATGACGAGCCCATTGTTGGTAAGAGACTGAAGCAGGTTTTTACAAAGCTTGGTTATCAGGTGGAGACCTTTACCAATCCACTTGTGGCCCTTGAATATATGAAGTCCAATCCCTTTGATATCGTAGTTACCGATTTCAAGATGGAGGAGATGGACGGAATGGAGGTGTTGAAAAGGGCCAGGCAGTTCAACCCAGATGCACGAGTCATCATCATTACTGGCTATGCCAAACCGGAGACTGCAAAAGAGGCGTTCAAGAGTGGCGTGTTCGATTTCATGGTCAAGCCCTTCAGGTTGGAAGAGCTAAAGGAAGCGGTTCAAAGGGCTGCCCAGGGCAAGGACTAACTCATTTCTGATGCTTCTGCGGCTGGACATTCATCTGTCTGAGTTTTCGCCACAGTGTAGTCCTTGAAATGCCCAGGATCTTTGCCGTTTCTGTCTGATTGAAACCGGTCTTTCTATAGACATCCATTATATATTCGAATTCCAGCTTCTTGAGGGATGTGGCATCCTTTTTCTTTTCAGGCTCCTTGAGCAGCCACAGGTCTGGTGGCAGATCTTCTGCGGTGAGCCTGTTCGAGCGGGTGAGGGCAACTGCCCGTTCCACCATGTGTTCCAATTCGCGACAGTTCCCTGGAAAGGGGTAATCCATCAGGCCATCTATGAAGTCTTTTCCCACCTGGGGAATGGGCTTGCCAAATTTTTTGGCAGCCTTTTTGGCAAAATGGCTTGCAAGGGCGGGGATATCATCCCTGCGCTCCCTCAGGGGAGGCAGATTTATGGTCACGACCTTGAGCCTGTAAAAGAGATCCTGCCTGAAGACCCCCTCTCTAACCATCTTGTCGAGGTTTCGGTTGGTGGCAGCAATGAATCTGCAGTCTATCTTCACAGGTTTAGTACCGCCCACCCTGAAGATGGTGTTTTCTTGAAGCACCCTCAGGAGCTTGACCTGCATGGACAGAGGCATTTCGCCTATTTCATCCAGAAAGACCGTTCCACCCATTGCCGTTTCAAGGAGACCAAGCTTGGTGGAGTTCGCCCCTGTAAATGCCCCCTTTTCATGGCCAAAGAGTTCATTGGCAATGAGTTCTTCTGTGAATGCCCCACAGTTGAAGGAGACGAATGGAAATTTCTTCCTTTTGCTGTGCATGTGAAGGGCCTTGGCGACCAGTTCCTTTCCTGTGCCAGTTTCACCCTTGATGAGCACGTTACAGTCAAGGGGGGCAATTTGTTTGATGGTTTTGAATATCTCCTGCATTTGGGGAGTTGTGCCGATAATTTCCCCAAGGCGGCCATCCTTGCTGATTCGCTCCATTAGGAGATCCCGCTGGCGCCTCGACTTGATGTGCTCTATGGCCTGGGCCAGGGTTTGTCTGAGTTCAGAAAGGGAAAAGGGCTTTGCGAGATAGTAGAATGCTCCCTTCTTGGTGGCCTCCACTGCCTGATTGATAGAGGCATAACCGGTGATGAAGATGATTATTGCGTTGGGGGCCAGGGCCTTGATTTCATCCATGAGCTCGAGGCCGTGTCCGTCCTTCAGCTTGATATCGGAAATGATGATATCCGGAGGAGAATGGCGCATGGCCTTGATGGCGTCCTTTGCCAGGATGAAACCCTGGACAGAGAGCTCGGGGTCAGAGCCCAAGCCCTTGACCAACCGTTTGACAGTAATCTCCTCGTCGTCTATGACAAAGACCTTGTAGGAATCCTTTTGGCCCCTTTCCTTGTTTTTCAATTCCCCTCTTCCTCTCCCTTGTTTGACTCTAGAAGCGGCAACTCAATGGTGACTTCGGTCTTTTGACCCTTGGCACTGGTAATCCGTAAGTTTCCTTTGTGCTCCTTCATGATTCCATAACTGACAGAAAGGCCAAGACCGGTTCCGTCCTTCTTTGTAGTGTAGAAGGGTTCCAGTATGTGTTTCAATACCTCATCCGGAATGCCCGGTCCATAATCAGTGATGGTGAGGAGCGCTTTCTTCTTCTCCGCGTCGATCTTCAGATCGATGTCCAGGCTTCCGCCTTCTCCCATAGCCTGGACTGCATTTAGGATAATATTAACAAGCACCTGTTGCAACTGGTTTGGATTGCCATAAACTATGGCCTTTCCAGTCTCCACGTTGGTCTTCACCTTGGTGCGGGTGATTTTTATTTCATTCTTCAACAGGCTTAGGGTGTTGCACACCAGCTGGGCAAGGTCGACCTTCTCTCTGAAGGTGGATTTTTTCATCCTCGAAAACTGCAGAAGGTGGTGCACGATATCCCTTGCCCTCTCTGCCTGGACGAGGATGTCATTTATAAATTCCCTTCGCTCATCACAGGTCATGTTCTCCATATCCTCCAGGAGGACTTCGGCCGTAAGGCTTATGTTGTTAAGGGGATTGTTTATTTCATGGGCTATGCCTGCCGTGACCTTACCTATGGCTGCCAATTTTTCCGACTGAATAAGCTGCTGCTGTTTCGATTCGATGGTGTCCAACATCTTGTTAATGGAACGAACCAGGCCATCGCACTCGATGCACTTGTTTGCCACCGGTTCCACTGGTATGTGTTTCAGCTTTCCACTCATGACGTTTATTACTTGCCTTCTCAAATAGTCTATTGGTTGGAGGATCCATTCTGCCAGGAAAATACACAGAAGCAAGCCCACAGGAATGGCCACCCACAAGAGCAGGAAGGACATCTCTTTATATTTCAGGACATCGGTCTCAAGCCTGTTGTTGAGGGTATTGGCATGATTGATGATGGCTGTCATGAGTTTATGGCCCTCTTCCCTGAGCTCTGCCTTGAGGGCGTTGTCCTGGCGGCTGTTTACCTGGCCTGTAAGGAACTTGTTGATTATTCGCTCATAATCATCCATCTGCTTCGTGATCTCGCTGAAACCCTCCAAATAGTCCTGATCAAGGGCTGAGATGCGTTTTCTTATTTCTGCCAGCAGGTTTTTGGCCTCTGCAAGTTCCTGGAGATTTCCATAGAGCAGGAAATTTTTCTCCCTTTGTCGTACCAACAGGGTATCCTGGGTGATAACCTCCATTAGCTCCATTAGCTCCATCTTGTGCTCGACCCGAGAGATGGCAAAAATGGAGGCAATAGAGGAGAAGGCCGTCATGAGAAATACTATGGCAAAACTGAGAATCAGCTTTACCCTCAGTGACTTGAGGTAGTAGCTGTTTCCAACCCGGCTCTTGAATTGGTTTTGAATGGTATCAAACATGTGAATAGGTTTTCTCCAAGAGGTAAAAATATTAATTTATCAAAGGCCTACGAAGACTTTGTCCCATAGGTTTAGATTAACATCACAAAGAAAAAAAACAAATTATGGGCCCCATAAATAAAGAGCAGATACAAGCCCCAAATGTGGACATTATTTACGAGGACAATCACCTCTTGGTGCTGAACAAGCCTGCGGGGGTGCCAGTTGTGCCAGATTCCTCTGGTGATGAGTCTCTCCTGGATATTGGCAAGGAATATATTCGGCGCACAAAACACAAGAAAGGCAATGTCTTCCTGGCCGTGGTGCACCGGATAGACAGGCCCGTTTCGGGGCTTGTCTGTTTTGCCCGAACGTCAAAGGCGGCATCACGCCTTTCGGACCAGATGCGAAGACGAAAGATTTCCAAGGAGTATCTGGCCGTGGTACCTTCTAGGCCAAAAGAACAGTCTGGCACAATAGACAACTATCTGAAAAAGGACAGAAAGAGAAATCTGGTAAACATCGTCTCTTCAGAGACTGATGGAGGGAAAAGGGCTGTTACCCGCTGGAAGGTTCTCTCAGAAGGGGAGGGGAAGTGTCTTTTGCACATCGAGCCACTTACGGGCCGCCCCCATCAGATTCGCATCCACCTTGCACAGAGCCTGGCAGTGCCTATAATTGGGGATGTTAAATATGGCTCTAGGGAGAGGGTCTTGAACGGCAGGGGGGTAGCCTTGCATGCCTGGAGGGTCGGCCTCATGCATCCAACACTCAAGACAAAAATGGAACTGTGTTGTCCTTTGCCAAACTATTACCCATTTTCCATCTTTGAAAATTTAGTGGAACCTTGTGGCACCATTAGTTAGCAATCAGTATCGATGCTGACAAAGATACCCAAAGCATGACACTAAAATGTTCAAAAGAGTTGTAGATTTGTATTGACCTTAACGGGATTGGCAAGCATATTAGCTTATATCTTACCAAGTTAATTTTTTCATTTTGAGGAATTTACATATGTCATCACCATTTCCTTTGGAAGCGTCTGTTCGCTGCAGCAATTATCACTTTGATCACGTCTGTGTGAAGGTTACAGGTAACCTCGTCCATGTCTCCTGGGACGAGGAGATTACCAAAACCGTCAATACTGCCATGGAGGACCTTTGGGTCCAGGTATATCGCATAGGCGAGGATCAGCCCTTTTTTGAAAAAAAGTGCACCCACCTTCATTCAACAGAGTTTTACTTAGATGAAAGTGGTGAGTTTCAGCTGCGGCTTACCCTCAAGGAGCACTTCAAGCTCTACATGGCCACAGACTTTCATTACACACCCAAGGTGAGTCTCGTTTCGGAAAACGATAGGCGTCACCACCTCACCTGGTGCGATATCGATTGGGAGAGGGTGAGAAATGAGGTTGAAAGGGCCTTTAGGATAAATTGGGACGAGGAAGTCGATCTCTTTGTCCACTGCATAAGAAAGCCCTTCGACACAGAGGGACTTCCCAGAGAGGAATGGATCTGGGTGGGAACCGGCGATTATGCCGTAATAATGGGCAGGCTGAATAAGATCAATCTTGCAGTGGTCAAAAAGGAGGTCAGGGACGAAAAGGGTGTTCTTCATGCCAACCTCGAAAACCCAACTGTGCTGAAAATAATCTTCACCCTCGATTTTCAAGATCCAGATGTAGTGGGTGAGCTGTTTTGTGGAAATATTTGTGTACCGGCAGATACCACCTTTTTCGAGCTAAAAAGAGAGGTGTGGGAGGAAGACACCGTCCAGCTAAGGGCGTGGTGGAAGGTCACCAATGAAGACTGGGCCCTCATGGAACAAGAGCTCCTAAGACCAAGGGGCCTTGAGTGGGAGGATGTCGACCTCGAGATAGAACTCCACACCTATTCAGCCACAGGTACAAAAAAGGTGGAAGGGCAGGGGGGTGTGCTCCTGCCTGGTGCCACTGACTGGCTGTTTCACTCTGTGGAAGATGGTGCTGCCTATCAGGCAAAGATATTTCTACGCTCAAAGACAGAGGAGATTAATCAGGAGATTTTAAGCTCCACCTTTTGTGCCGTGCCCAAAAAGCCAGATCACATCGTTCTACTGCCCATTGATGAGAGGCGAGGCTTTACCTATTGGCACATTGACAAGGGGCGCCTGGAAGAAAGGCTTTCTTCCTTTGCCAAGGAAACAGGGAGTCAGGTCAAGACCTTTATAAAGGTGTACCACGAGTGGGGAGGAAGCCTCCATCACCAGATGCACCTCGATGTGGAGGTTCACCTTGGCCTTACAGACAACTGGTATATGAACCTCGAGCCAGACAAGGTTTACAGGGTGCAGCTTGTGGCCGTAAGTGGGGACGAGGTCATGGCCATCACGGACGTGTCCAACTCCATCCAGACAGCCAGGGTGTTTCCTGGCAACAATCCTGTTGAATTCAGGGAAGTGGATTTTCCAGGGTCTCATCCGACTGCCCGGAAACTCGAGTCTGTGATGGGAACTTCGGAAAACTCCATTGGCCTTCTCCTCATTCATCTCCATGCCCATCTTCCCTACATACGGAAACGGGTTTCTTATGGGGAGTCAGGATTTTGGCAGCCGATGGGTTATCCACCAGAATGGTTTCACGAGGCCGTCAAAGATACCTACATTCCCCTTATAACCATTTTTGAGAAACTTGTGGCAGAGGGCGTTGATTTTCGTCTTTCAATGGATATATCCCCCACCTTGTCAAACATGATGAGGTGTCCTTTCCTTCAGGAGGAATTTCTAAAATACATCGATGCCCATATAAACCTTGCCAGGGCCGAGGTGGACAGGACGAGGCGGCAGGCCATGCAGTATCACGATACGGCCTGGATGCATCTAAATAGGTTTCTTGAGATCCGTGATTGCTTCCTGAAATATGACGGAGACCTCACCAAGGCATTTAAGAAGTTCCAGGACATGGGCTACCTTGAAATATCCACCTGTGGTGCCACCCATGCCTTTTTGCCATTTTTCACCCCCTATCCAGAGTCGGTGCGGGGTCAAATCGAAACCGCAGTAAAAGACTATGAAGACACCTTTGGCACAGCGCCCAGGGGGATATGGCTGCCAGAATGTGCCTATGTGCCAGGGCTAGAAAGGTTCGTTCAGGATGCCGGTCTCAGATACTTTTTCACAGAGACCCACGCCGTCACCCTGGCAGATTGCCCTGTGGTCTTTGGCACCCACGCCCCTGTTTACTTGAAGGGTAGTGATGTTGCGGCCTTTGCAAGAGACCCCGAGACTGGCAAACAGGTCTGGAGTGGCGAGGAAGGCTACCCAGGGGATCCAGACTATCTCGATTTCCACTTCAAGGGCGGGCCCCTTAGGTACAACCGGATCACCACCAGGACCAACGACTACAAGGAGCCCTATGTGCGCCAGTGGGCCCTGGAAAAGGCTGCCCGTCACGCCCAGCACTTCATGGAGGCCCGCAATTTCAGGTTCAGGTACATCAAGGATTGGTTCTGGAAGAAGCCACTGGTGGTTGCAATGTACGATGCAGAGCTCTTTGGCCACCACTGGTTTGAGGGAACAGACTTCCTATACTTTCTTTTGAAGAAACTCTATTACAACCAGAACGAGACAGAACTCATCACTCCAAGTGCCTATCTACAACGTTACCCCAGGAATCAGGAGGTGTTTTTGAATCCGTCATCCTGGGGTGACAAGGGCACCTTTGACAAATGGATGTACGGATCGGTTTCATGGATGTACAGACACAGTCATGAGGCCATAAGGGAACTTGTTGCAATGGCGAGCCACTGGAAGAAGGAGGCTGTGGGAGATGAAATTGCCCGCAGGATAGTGGCCCAGGCTGGCAGAGAGGTCCTCCAGAGCATGAACAGTGACATCCCCTTTGTCATCTCAAATGGTCATTTTGTTGACAGAATGAAGGAGTATTTCTTTGAGGATCTGGAGCGTTTCTGGATACTGGCCTCAATTTATTGGGACCACGACAGGAACAGTCCGTCTAATATCTGCAGGCTCGAAAACCTTGAAAGGACGAATCCCATCTTCCCTGTTCTAGACCCGGAAGTCTTCATTCCAAGGTAAGTTTTACCTAGAAATTCCTTTGAGTTAATCATCACAAGGGGTGGATTAGATTCCATCCCTTTCTTTTTGTCTTTACCTGGGCCTCAGGTGGCATCGGCCTTGCTTTGCCTTTTTGTGCTATGGGAACTTTCCGCAAAGGCTCAGATAAAATCGCTGTTACTGTCACGGCATTGGTGGCAGTTGCCCTCCTTGTGGCCCTGTCCGTGTCTCCTGCTTTGGGAGGAGTAAGAGGGGGCAAGGACAGGCTTGCCTGGAGGGCCATGATGCCTGCCATCGAGGTCTTCTGGAAGGAATATCAAACCAGTCCGGAAAAACTCAAGGAGGATGTCTGGCCCCTTATCTCCATGCTCAAAAATTTTATAAAGGCCTTTCCAGACTCGGAAATGCTGCCAGAGGCATATTACATCCTGGGCGAGGCCTATGCCTCAGTGTCCTACTGGCCAGAGGCAGAGGCGCACTGGAAGATTGTCACCAGATACTTTCCCAATAGCCGCTGGACGAACCAGGCCCTCAACTCCCTGGTCATGTTCTATGAAAGATCCAACAATCGGGAAAAGCTTCGCAGTTTCTATCGGGAGATAATGCGTCGGTTTCCTGACAGTATCGCTGCCAAGACTGCACAGGTCCTGATTGCCAGGGAAGCCCTCTTGAGGGGAGACGTCAAGCTGGCACGACGCGTGGCGAAGGCCGTCTCCCGCTCCTCTCCAATGGCCGAGGTGGAGGTCCCAGAGCTCCTGGATCTCAAGGCAAGGCTTGCACTGCATGACAACAAGCCCAAGGAGGCCATAAAGCTTTGGGTCAGATACTTGAATCTCATTCGCAATCCGTCTGTACGGGCCTCAACACTGTTCCAGATAGCTGAGACATACAGGCGTCTGGGTGACTTTCTGAAGGCCAGGAAATATTACGCCCTCATAAGGCGCGATTTCAAGGGTCAGCCCGAATACCTGTTTGCCAAATTCAGGATTCTTCAAATTAAGGAGGAGACGAGAAAGCGTCTTTCCCGCTACACGAAGGGCCAGATATCCAACCCCGACTATTTTGAATCGGAACAGGTTTTTAACGAGATTCTAAAGCGCTTTCCAAAACATCCCTTGACCCTCGAGGTGAAAAAGGAGTTTGTTGCCACCGAGTTGAGGAAAAAGGACTATGTCAAGGCCCTGGAACTAGCAGAGAAGTATCTCAGGGAGGACCCAGACAGCCCATACGCCAGGGACATCCTCCTCATGGCAGACCAGGCCAGACAGGGCCTTTTGACCACTGAGTATGACATCCCGGAACTTCAGCGCATAGTCGCCTTTGCAAGGCCATTTCTTCAGACTGAAAAGAAGTCCCAGATATACGACTACATCAGATCTGTGGCAGAGGCCAAGTGGGTGGAGCTGGAAAAGAGGCTCATCGATGCCTCAAGACCCCTTGAGGCCCTTAAGGAGTATTGGGACTTCAAGAGATTCTTCAAGGAAGAGACAGTCCAGACGGTTACTGCATTTCGTTTGGCAAAAAAGGCCCTGATCATGGCAGACAAAACCTTCTTGAAGAAGGGGCAGCAGGTCCAGCTGGTAAACTTTCATCTAAAGAATCAGGGGAACATAGAAAAACTTTCAGAACCCTATCACTACTACTATTTGGCCCAGGCCTATGGGGGGCTCGACCTGGCAGAGGCAAGTCTCAGGGCCTATCAGGCCGCCTGGAATCTGGAGCCAGCAATCCCCCTTAGATGTCGTCTCCTGATGGACTGGATAGACGAGATGATCGAGGCAAACAAGCAGATCGCGACCCAGGATGCCATCACCCTTTTGAATCTAAACTGTCCGGAGCAGTCGATTTCCGCAAAGGCCCTTCTCTACAAGTCCATTCTTGCAACGTGGCAAAGGGACTACAGGGCAGCCCTTAGCATGGCCCTCGATAGCATCGGGATAAAGCCTTCGCCCCTGGGGGTCAGACAGGCAATAAATGGGGCCATTTATCTTGGTGAGTGGGATGTGGCCTGGAAGGTTTATCAAAAGAGCGGCAGGCTCCTTTCCAAGGATGAAAGGGCACGGCTCCTTAGAAAATGGGGGGATGAGGCAATGAATCTGGGCATGGCTTCCCAGGCCAAGAGGGCCTATCTGGCCTTGAAGGAAATGGATACCAATGAGCCTGCAGACGGTTTCAGGCTAAATCTTGCCCTTTCTGCCCTCAAGGGCCCGGCCCAGGCTGCGGAAATTTGGGCAAAGGCAGCCAAGGAAGGAGAAGGAGTGTGGGGAAAGGCCTCAAAGGCAGAGGCATCCTTTTATAAATTCATGAAAAAGGCTGGCAGCTCGCTATGACTGAGTTTCAGGATATCTACAACAGAAAAGAAGAAAAGGTCCTCGTCCTTGGGGGAAGTGTAAAGGACAGGATGGAGCTACAGGGTCTGCTCTCCAACATGGGTTTTACCCTCACCATGGCACCAGACATCCAGCTGGCCCTGAGCCTCCTGGCCAAGGGAGACTTTTCTCTGTGCATCGTGTTTCACGAGCCCGGCAAGGTTGACGCAGTCGAGTTTTTACAGGCCTTGAATGAGGCGAACCTTACGGCAAGGGTGATCGTGCTTGCATCCGAGGCAACAGTTGAGGATGCACAGCTCATCATGGAGCTTGGCGCCATGGACTTCAGGCTTCCTCCCTGGACCCCGGACGTCATGGAGTTTGTGGTCAAGAGGGCGATGACTACTTCCCTTGCCCCCCAGAAGAAGGCCGCTGCGGCAAAGAAGTCTGCTGGGGTTCAGGCGGTGCAGAGAGGCGAGGGGGATGATGCAAAGAGTCGTCAGAATTTTGACAAGTACAAGATATTAACCCGTAGCCCTGCCATGGAAAAGGTGCTTGCCCAGGCACGGAGTGTGGCAAAGAGCAAGGCCACAGTCCTGATTCAGGGCGAAAGCGGAACTGGCAAGGAGCTTCTGGCAAGGTTCATTCATTCAGAAAGCGACAGGGCCCATGCACCCTTTGTTGCACTAAACTGTGCTGCCCTTCCAGAGACACTCCTTGAAAGCGAGCTATTTGGACATGAAAAGGGCGCCTTCTCAGGGGCCATTTCAAGAAAACTTGGCAAGTTCGAGCTCGCAAACAAGGGAACCATACTCCTCGATGAGGTGACGGAGATGGCAATGCCCCTTCAGGCAAAGCTGCTGAGGGTCTTGCAGGAAGGGGAAATAGACAGGCTCGGGGGCTACAGCCCGATACCCGTGGATGTACGGGTCATTGCAACCACCAACAGGGACGTAAAAAGTGCCGTCAAAGAGGGCAAGTTCAGGGAGGACCTCTACTTCAGGCTGAATGTCATTCCCCTAAAGGTTCCGCCCCTCAGGGAGAGGCGGGAGGACATCCCCTTTCTCGCAGAGCATTTCAGGGAACACTTTGTGAGGGAGTATGGAAAAAATGGGCTCAAATTTGCAGAAGGGGTATTAGAGGCCCTGGAACAGCGAAAATGGGAAGGAAACGTGCGAGAGCTCAAGAACATAGTGGAACGCGGGGTGCTGCTAGCCCAGGGAGATGAGATCACCCTGCAAGATTTGCTGGGAGACGAGCTTGATAACGGGGCAGATTTTTCCTCTGACAGTGGTGGCTCCCTTGGTGGTGACACCTTTAACCTGGGCGAGGTGGAAAAGGAGATGATAAAGCGGGCCCTTGCGAAAACCAAGGGGAACCGGACCCACGCTGCCAAGTTGCTTGGCATAAGTGTTCGGACCCTCAGAAACAAATTGGCAGAATACAGAAACATGGGGCTTGTCTTGTGAGGTGGATATGAAGGGATTGTTTGGAGCAACCATAGACATTATGGGCAAGGCACTCACCTTGCGTTCAAAGCGCAATGCAGTGCTGTCATCCAACATCGCCAATGTGGATACACCTGGATACAAATCCAGGGATCTGAATTTCGACAAGATGATGGAAACATATCTTAAGGAAAAGGGTGTGGAGGTCGACCATGGCAAGGGCGGCGCCAGCAGTGAGATTCCCCTTAGGGTAACGAATCCACGCCATCTTAGAGGAGAAGAGCCGGAGCCGCCCCCTGCCATAGTTGTGAGCGAGGAGAGAGGAGTGCCAAACAATGTCGATCTGGATGAGGAGATGGCAAAGCTTTCAGCCAACAACATCCAGTACCAGCTGACAACCCAGATGCTCATAAAGAAATTTGAGATGCTGAAGACCGCCATAACCGAGGGAGGTAAGCAATGAATCTATTTTCTTCTTTCACCATTAGTGCCAAGGGTCTCAGGGCCGAGCGCACCAGGCTCAATGTGGCCTCCATGAATCTGGCCAATGCCCATGTCACAAGGACACTGGACGGAGGGCCCTACAAGGCCAAGTCGGTGGTTTTTCGCGCTGTGCCCCTGACCGATGATGCGAGGGGCCTGTCAGGGGATGGTGATGATTTTGAGGCAAGGCTCGAAAGGGCGTTAGAGAGCGTGGAGGTTGCAGAGATCGTGGATGACAAGACCCCTTTTATGGAGGTTTACGACCCAGGTCATCCTGATGCAGATGAAAACGGCATGGTGAAGCTTCCAAACGTAAACGTAATGGAAGAGATGGTTGACATAATGAGTGCCCAGCGGGCCTATGAGGCAAATATCTCTGCCATGGATTCAGCCAAGAATATGGCCATCAAGGCCATAGACATAATTAGGTAAAAGGAGTGTCGCCAATGGCGGAAATCAGAAATCTCCAGCAGACGCCAGGGGCAGGCCTCATACAGGGGGCCGTCCAGCCAGGGGACGATGGCAGCGAGCCTTCAGCCAAGGGCTTCAAGGAGATGGTGGAAGAGGGGCTCGAGAAACTCAACTCGCAGATGACCCAGGCAGACGAGCTCGCTGCAAGGCTTGCGGCAGGTGAGGAGCTGGACATCCCTGAGGTGATGGTGGCCCTTTCAAAGGCGGATATTTCCTTTCGCATGTTCGTCCAGGTGAGGAACAAGGCACTTAGTGCCTATGAAGAGATTATGAGGCTACAGTTCTAGCCTTTTTGGCAAGTGGAGTAGGTAGAGAGGAGATCAGCAACAAATGGCAGCACCGTCTGATTACATTTCCCAGTTGAAAAAGCTTTACGACGACCTGAGCGTCAGGCAGAAGATTGTTTCCGCGGCTGTGGTGGTGGGTGTGCTTGCCGGTTTCATAGCCCTTTTCCTTTTCATTAACACACCTACCTACAAGGTGCTCTATACGGATTTGGATCAGAAGGATGCTGGGGAGATAGTCCAGTGGCTCAAGAAAAAGGGCATCCCCTACAAGGTGGCCCAGGGCGGAAGCGTCATAAAGGTGCCGGAAGACAAGGTTTATGACGTGCGTCTGGCCCTGGCGAGTCAGGGGCTTCCCAGGGGCAGTGGAGTGGGTTTCGAGTTGTTCGACAAGACGAGCCTCGGCACCACGGATTTTGTCCAGCAGGTAAACTATCAGCGTGCCCTTCAGGGTGAGCTAGAAAAGACCATAGCCCGCTTTCCCCAGGTCAAGACCGTTCGGGTTCACATTGCAGAGCCAAAGGAGAGTCTGTTTGTTGGCCAGAGGCAGGAGCCCAGTGCCTCTGTCGTCCTGGAGTTAAAAAGGGGGCAGGAGCTCTCACAGAGCCAGGTTCAGGGCATAGTCCACCTGGTGGCCAGTGCGGTGCCACGCCTCAAGAAAGACAATGTCACTGTGGTTGATACTACTGGAAATGTGCTCTTCGACTCCAAGATGGCGGTCAAGGACCCTCTCAAGGCCAAGGCCAATCTCCGCTTTACCTACAGAAAGCGCCTCGAAAGCTATTTCAAGCATAAAATCCAGACCATGCTGGAAGATGCCCTTGGGCCAAAGAAGGCGGTTGTTCGCGTAAGCGCAGAGGTGGACTTCAATCAGGTCAAGACAAACGAGGACAGGTACGACCCAGACATGGTTGCCGTAAGGAGTGAAGAGAAGAGTGAGGAGCTGGACAAGCCCGTGAACCCCGGGGGCATCCCAGGGGTCAAGGGGGGCCTGGCAGACAAGCTCCAGGGCAATGTGGGTCAGCAGGGCGAAGAAAATTTTCTTAGAAAGAAGAAGAAAGAGATAAGCAACTACGAAATCAGCAGGGTTCAAAGAGAGATCCTGGGCTCGGTTGGTACGCTAAAACGCCTGTCTGTGGCGGTGATGGTGGATGGCAAATATGTGGAAGAAAAGGGCAAGACAGTCTATCAGCCTCGAAGCCCAGAGGAGATAGCAAATCTCAAGCAGATAGTTATGGCGGCAATGGGGTACAGCGAAGAGCGCGGGGACGAGGTCAGTGTCGTGAATGTACCCTTTACCCCAGAGACAAAGGGTGCGGGGATGGTTTCAAAGGCCGTGGATATATTCACGAAACTCATAAGGCCAATGGCCAATCTCATCCTGGCACTCATATTCATATTTGCCATCTTGAAGCCTCTGCTGAACAGGTTCGTCCTTGCCCCTCCGGAGCCTGAGGAATCTCCAGAAGAGACGGCTGCCATCGAGGGCGAGGTTGCAGGGGGTGAGGCAGCGGTGGCACCCGCCTTTGAGCCAATGCCAGATGTAAAGGGCGAGCTCAGGGATCTTGCAAGCGACTACCCTGAAAGGGCGGCTGCCCTCATAAAGATTTGGTTGAGAGAAAAGCACAAGGAGGACGAAGGTGAGTAACGCACCGGCCATACCTGGCGAAATGGATCTTTCGAATCCCGACGGCCCTGCAAAGGCCGCCATATTTCTGCTGGCAATGGGCGAGGCCTTTACCGCCGAGGTTTTCAAGTATCTCAAGGAAGACGAGGTGCGACGGGTATCCACCCTCATGGCCAAGATCCAGAACATTCCCGGTGAGGCCATTCAGCTCGTGCTGGATGAGGTGAGGGAAAAGATGTCCATGGTCCAGGGTGAGATGGCTGTTCCTGTTGAGGATTTTCTAAAAAAGGTCCTCTTTTCCTCCATGCCAGAGGAACAGGCAAAGCAGATATACGAAGACATCATGCGACAGCTTCACCCATCCACCTTCCAGAAACTTTCGAGTCTGGAGCCAAAGGTAATCGTAAACTTTCTGTCAAATGAACATCCCCAGACAATTGCGGTGATACTCGCCCACCTGGAGCCAGATCTGGCTGCAGAGATACTTTCTGAACTCAATGAAAAACTCCAGTCCGACGTGATGTTGCGCATTGCCAATCTGGAGAAGATAAGCCCTGAAATCGTGGCAGAAATCGACAGGGTCCTAGAAGAGGAGCTGTTCTCCGTGGAGATGAGTGATGCCACCAAGGTTGGAGGTGCAGAAAAGGTTGCAGAGATTCTCAACAACCTCGATAGGACCCTCGAGGATGCCCTGCTCGAACAGATTGAGGAGACCTCCCAGGATCTTGCTGAAGAGATCAAGAAGCTCATGTTCAAGTTTGAGGACCTTCTTCAGGTGGACGACAGTGCCATTGTTGCAATTTTGAAGGAGATAAGCACAGACGAGCTGAAACTGGCACTCAAGGCGGCATCAGAGGAGCTAAGGGCCAAGTTCTTCAACAACATGTCAGAACGTGCGGCCCAGATGCTCAAGGAAGACCTGGAGGTTATGGGGCCTGTGCGGCTAAAGGATGTGGAGCAGGCGCAGCAGGCAATCATCAGGGTGGCAAAGCGTCTGGAGAGCGAGGGCAAGATCGTCCTTGGCGGCAAGGGTGGCGACGAGGTGCTGGTGTAGCTTATGGCAAGGGTTATAAAGCGTGGTCGTTGCAACTTCACCGTGTTTCAAACAGTACCTGCTTCGGGTTCGGACAAGGAGCAGGATGCAGCCTGTGAGGACTTCAACTGCCTGTCTGGTCTTCTTCCAGACAAGGAAGAAGGAAAGGCCGAGTGTGAACCACAGGTCCAGTCAGAGGCTGAAACGAGGGACCTTGTGGCTGAGGCAAAGGAGCAGGCCAAGAGGATACTGGAAGAGGCGGAACAAGAGGCAGCAAGACTGAAGGCCGAGGCAGAGGAGATAGTCTCAACTGCAAAGAAGAATGCAGAGGAGATAGAGAGCCAGGCCTACACCCTTGGCTATGAACAGGGAAGCAAGGATGGCGAAGAGCTTGGCAGAAAGCAGTTCGAGATAGGTCTTCAACACCTTGAAAACCTTATTGAAAGCTTCAAGAAAGAAACGGCAGGCCTCTCCAGGGCCTATGAGGCCCAGATGGTCCAGATATCCCTACTCGTGGCAAAGGCAATGGTGGAAAAGGAGCTTGCCTCGGACAAGGAGCTCATTTCGAGGGTCCTGACAAAGGCCATGAACAAGACAGTCGAAGGCAGTCTCGTGAAGGTCCACATAAACCCCAGGGACTTTGAAAATCTTGGGGAAGACTTCATTGCCAGACTTTCTGGACCCGGGGGAAATCGGGTGGAATTTCAGCCCGATGGCTCTGTAACCAGGGGCGGATGCATGATTGAGACGGACTTCGGCCTTGTGGATGCGTCTGTGGAATCTAGATGGCAGTCCATTATGGAGGATATTGGCAGGCAACTTTATGAACGCACAGAGGTAGAGCTTCCAGAAGAGATTTTGACAATCGAGGAGTCGCAAGAGTGAGCCGTGTTGACAATTGGTCCCTGCACGACAGCCTGGATTTGAGCCTCGAGCCCTACATCGAGACCGCCAAGGTCACAAAACCCGTAAGGGTATGCGGTATCGTCAAGGAAGTCGTTGGCATGGTCATAGAGGGCCAGGGGCCTGGAGTGCCCATTGGAGGAATCTGTTCTGTGGAAGTTGGCTCTGGCAAGGCCCTCACCGCTGAGGTGGTGGGTTTCAGGAACAATCGGGTTCTCCTCATGCCCCTTGGAGATATGCGGGGCATAGAGCCAGGGAGCAAGATTTGGGTCAGCCAGGAGCATGCCCGCGTGGGCGTAGGAGAGAGGCTGCTTGGACGCGTGCTCGACGCAAGGGGGATACCCATCGACGACAAGGGGCCCATATTTTACGACGAATACTATCCCCTCTATGCAGACCCGCTAAATCCAATGGAACGCCCCAGAATAGACACCCCGGTGGATGTGGGCATAAGGGCCATAAATGGGTGCCTGACCCTTGGCAAGGGTCAGAGGATTGCCATCATGGCAGGCTCCGGTGTGGGGAAGAGCACCTTGCTTGGCATGATAGCGAGACACACCTCAGCTGATGTGAGCGTTATTGGCCTCATTGGTGAGCGTGGCCGGGAGCTCAGGGATTTCATAGAAAGGGACCTTGGCCCCGAGGGCCTGAAGAGATCTGTGGTCGTTGTGGCAACCTCTGATCAGCCCCCACTAATCAGGCTCAGAGGGGCATACCTTGCCACAGCCCTGGCAGAATATTTCAGGGACAAGGGCAAGGACGTCATCCTCATGATGGATTCTGTAACGAGATTTGCAATGGCCCACAGGGAGGTGGGGCTGTCCATTGGAGAGCCCCCGACATCCAGGGGATATACGCCCTCGGTATTTGCAGAGCTGCCCAAGCTCCTTGAAAGGGCCGGCAGGAAGGGTGAAAAGGGCAGCATTACCGGGATCTATACTGTTCTTGTGGAGGGAGACGACATGAACGAGCCCATTGCCGACTCTGTCCGGAGCATCGTGGATGGGCACGTGGTTCTCAGCAGGGAGCTCGCCCATCAGGGTCACTACCCTGCAATAGACATACTTCAGAGCATCAGCAGGATAATGAGGGACATTGCTGCACCTGGTCAGATAGCTTCCTATCAGAAGCTTCTCAAGGTTCTGTCCGTGTACAAGAGGGCCGAAGACCTGGTCAATCTCGGGGCTTACACCAGGGGTACCAACCCAGAGATAGATTTTGCCCTAAGCAAGATCGACGAGGTCAAGGCCTATCTGACCCAGTCGGTGGATGAGCGGTCGAGTCTGGAGGAGTCCATATCCAGACTCATCAGCATGTTTCAGTAAAAGGCTTAGGGTATGAAGTTCAAGTTCAGGCTAGAGGCGCTCTTGAGGGTGAGGCAACGTCTCGAAGAAGTAGCTGAAATGGAGTTCGCCAAGGCCCTGGGAAATCTAAAGTCACTTGAAGAAGAGTTGAAAATGCAAAAGGAGAAGTTGAAAAAGGAAGAGGAACGCTTGAGAGACGGAATGGAGGAGGGAATCATGTCATCGGATTTCAACTTCAGGTGTCAGCTTATTTCTCACATGGAGCAAAAGTGCAGGGAGCTGGATCAAAGGCTCAAGCAGGCCAAGGTTGAGCTTGCCCAGGCCAGGGGCCAGCTTCGTCAAAGGCACATGGACACTGAACTCGTCTCTGGGCTTAAGGACAGGGATCTTAAGCGTTATCTCAAGGAGGTGGATGCGGAGCTTCAAAAGGAGCTGGACGAGCTGGTATCCCTCAGTCATGCCCGTGACAGGAGCAAAAATAGATGAAAGGCATCTCAATGGGCAGAGTATGGATAAAGGTCCTGGCCGTGGCCCTCATTGCCAAGCTGGCGGTAGTGACGGCAATGCTTTGCCATTTGGACACAGATCCGCCAATCCTTGAAAATGTTGCCTCGGCTGCCGCCTCTGGTCAGTCTGACAATGCCAAGACCTTGACCGAGCATGATGAGAGTGCTTGTCATCCAGAGCTTCTTCGCATGTTGCGCATCAAGATGGCCAAACTTCAGGACAGGGAAAAGGCCCTCGATGACAAGGAGGAGAATCTGCGACTCCTCGAAAGGGACATAGATGAGAAGATTAAGCAGCTGAAGGATCTTCAGCGTAAACTCGAAGGCCCAGTAAAGAAGAAGCGTTTCGAGGAAGAGGCACGACTTCAGCATCTGGCAGGGGTTTACAGCTCCATGGACCCTGTAAGGGCAGCTGCCCTCCTGGACAAGATGGACGAAGACACCGTGACGCGCCTTTTCTCAATAATGAAGAGCAAGAAGGTGGCAAAAATTCTTGCCAATATGTCGCCGGAAAAGGCGGCACGCATAAGTCAGCGCCTCTATGGAGGTGGGGATGATGCAAATTAGGATTTGTAGCGCCCTTTCTGGTTGCCTGGTCTTTGCCAAGGCTAGATTCGGACATCTGCAAGTAGCAACCCCCTGACCGAGTTGCCAACGAACACCCTGGATGCCTGCTTCAGGTCTTCGAGGGTCAGGACCTGTTCCGAGGCCTTTGCCGTATCGAGGAGGTGGCGCCGCAGCGTGCCTGGCAAGAGCCCGCATTCAAGGGGCGGGGTCACAAGCCGTGGCCCTTTCATATCCAGAAAGATGTTTGTTATGGTGCCCTGGGTCAGCTCCCCCTTTTCATTTAAAAAGATGGTTTCGTATAGGCCCTTTTGGGTCAGCCGTTTTCTTTCCTTGTCAAAGAGCTGGCGTCTTGTGGTCTTATGGTACAAAAAAAGGTCGCTACTGTTTACCCGATGCGAAGATATGTCAACGGCAACGGGCTGGTCCATCCTTGAGGGGATAATCCGCTCTTCAAGATGGAATGTCCCATCCTTTCTCAATAGGAGTCGCACAAGAAAGGTTTCATCCCCCCTTTTCATCAGGCTCTTTTCAAGTTCGACCAGGGCCCTTTCTATCTTGGCCAAGTCCAGGGAAAAGCCAAAGAAACGCGCCGATGCCTCTAGTCTGTCAAGGTGTAGATCCAGGAGGAAATAGCCCCTTGAATGGCCACTGGCATCCTTTCTGGACCAGCGCATGGTTTCAATGAGTTCAAGATCCGTGGGTGATTTCATGGTCTAGGTTATGTCCTGGGTGAGGAATCTTGCCTTGAGGACCGTCTCTTCAAACTCCTCGATGCCACTCGAGCCAATTGTTATCCCTGCGCCAATTCCAATCTCCCCCTGGCCTTCTTTTATGGTGATGGTCCTAATTGCCACGTTGAACACACAATCCCCCTGGGGCGTGATGACTCCTATGGCTCCGGTGTAGATGCCCCTGGGGGTGTTCTCTATCTCGGCAATAATCTCCATGGATCTTATCTTTGGGGCGCCTGTAATGGAGCCGCAGGGAAACAGGGCGCGAAATATTTGAGACCACCTCGTCCCTTTGCTCAAGAGCCCTTCAACAGTGGAGATCATCTGGAACAGGGTCTGGTAGCGCTCCACCTTGAAAAGTTCCGGCACTTTCACAGAGCCTGTTTCGCAAATGCGGCCAAGGTCGTTTCTTAGAAGGTCGACAATCATTACATTTTCTGCCCGATTCTTTTCATCCAAGCCGAGTTCTCGCCCGATCCTTTTGTCTTCTTCGGGGTCTTTGCCCCTTTTGGCCGTGCCTTTCATGGGCTTCGACTGGATCTTTCTTCCCCTTTTCTTGAAGAAGAGCTCGGGAGACAGAGACAGGATGTCGAGACCTTCAGCGGGGTGAATGAAGGCGCTGTAGCCCACCTGTTGTCTCTGTTTAAGTGTCTGATAGAGGTCAAAGGCGTTTCCGTGAAAGGGAAAATGGCCGCGGATGGTGTAGTTTATCTGGTAGGTGTCTCCTGAACGGATGTAGTCGTGGATCTTGTCTATTGCCCTAATAAATTGCTCCCTGGTGGTATCGAGCTTGAGGCTGATATTTGGGAAATGGTGTCCAGGGGGAAGGGGCGTATCTTTTGGGTGAAAGAGCTCTGGCTTTTCATAGAGACCAAACCATGCAAGGGGGACGTTGGGCCTTTTGGTCAAGAGGTGCTGCCTGAGTTTTGGAATCAAGAGGTAGCCTGCCTCATAGGCAATCCAGCCTGCAGCGAATAGTCCGTCATTAAGACCTCTTTCAAGTTCGAGGAACAGGGTCTCAAGGTCCTTTTCTGTGCCATCGGGTGGTACACTCAAGGTTGCAACTGGGCTTGAAAAGAGAAGGGACATGTCATCAAAGCCGAGATCGCGTCCGCTATCCCAGATGACAGTGCCGGCACAGGCTGCTCGTGCTTCTATTTGGCTGTCCTTCATCAGATTCATTGAGTTCATTTCAATCCGCTTGGTTGGTGTTCAAAGATTTCAGCACTTTTACCCTAATTTTAAGAGTTGACAAGGCATGAACATCTCTTTATTACTTCTCATATTAGAGAGATAGATGGGCGGTTAACTCAGCGGGAGAGTGCCACCTTCACACGGTGGAAGTCACTGGTTCGATCCCAGTACCGCCCACCAAATTTTCCTTTTTCATCCCCGCTTTTAGGCCGCTGTTCAGCCTGAAAATTGAGGAGTTTACTTTTAACAAACTTTTAAATCCAGTTGAAAGGTCTTTCTTGTCTCAAGAACCCTGGAGGTTCTGCAAGGAAGTCTCTATTTGTGGCTAACATGTCCAAGAACATTCCCCTTAAAGAAAGAATAATCTTTGCCCTCGATGTCCCAAATGTGGACGAGGCAAAAAAGTGGCTAGACCTTCTTGGAGACCATATACATTTCTACAAGGTTGGGCTCCAGTTGTTTCTTGCTGGCTGGTGGCCAGTGGTCGAGGAGATTACTGGCAGAGGCCACAAGGTCATGGTGGATCTGAAGTTTTTTGACATACCAGAGACCGTGCAGAATGCCGTTGCACAACTCAGGGACAGGGGTGTCACCTTTGCCACTGTGCATGGAAACGAACCAATCATAGAGGCGGCCGTTAGGGAAAAGGAAGACCTTAAGATTTTGGCGGTCACAGTGCTGACATCCTTTGATGAGTCGGACATGCGGCAGCTGGGCCTCGAGGGCTCCATTGAGGACCTGGTGCTTCTTAGGGCAAAAAAGGCCGTGGATCTCGGGTGTGACGGCGTTGTGGCATCCCCTAGGGAGACAGCGTCCCTGAGAAAGGAGCTGGGGGACAACTTTATCATCGTCACCCCGGGAATACGCCCTGGTATCAATCGCGACATAGAAAAGGATGATCAAAAGCGAGTTGCCTCTGCCAAGGAGGCCATCAAAAATGGTGCAGACTATGTTGTAATAGGCCGCCCCATTTCAAGGGCAGAGGATCCTGTCGCCACGGTTGTTCAGATTCAAAAAGAGATACAGAAAGGGCTTGAAGAAAGGGGCCTTTGATCCCGAGGAGCAGGCAGGGAAAGCGCATTCCACACCCTTTTCCCCATTCCCCCTGTTGGTCCCGTCTGGTTGAGACATGGGCCACGGGCCAGATAATGCTTTTTGGCCTGTTGCCTAAATCCCTCCACTGTTCTAATTTCTCTGCCTATGTCTAGGGCAAGAAGCATAATGTTCCAGGGCACAGGCTCTGGTGTTGGAAAGAGCATAGTTGCTGCGGCCATGTGCAGACTCCTAAGCCGCAGGGGGGTAAGGGTGGCTCCCTTCAAGGCCCAAAATATGGCCCTCAATTCCTTTGTGACTGCTGATGGAAAGGAGATGGGAAGGGCGCAGGTTTTTCAGGCAGAGGCGTGTGGCCTGCTGCCAGATGTGCGTATGAATCCCGTGCTCCTTAAACCATCGGCAGATGCAAGGAGCCAGGTCATTCTCATGGGAGAGCCCAGGGAACACCTTGGGGCAATGGATTATTACAAACGTTCGCGCATCCACTGGCAGGTGGTCACCGAGGCCTATGACAGCCTTAGCAGCGAGTTTGACGTGATCGTCCTGGAGGGGGCAGGAAGCCCGGCAGAGATAAACCTTCAATCAACAGACATTGTCAACATGAAGATGGCAGACTATGCCCGTGCGCCTGTGATAATTGTTGCCGATATCGACAAGGGTGGGGTATTCGCAAGCCTTAAAGGCACCTACGACCTGATTCAAGACGAGTATCGCAACCTCGTTGAGGCATTTATGATAAACAAATTCAGGGGGGATGTCCGCCTCCTGGAGCCTGGGCTGGATATGTTTTACCAGATTGTTCCCATCCCTGTTTTGGGGGTGCTGCCTTGGTTCCACGACATCCACGTGGATGAGGAAGATGGTGTCTTTGTAAGAAAGGTGGAATCACAGGGTTCAAAGGCCGAGGCCGATGTGCGGGTCTGCATTGTGCAGGTGCCAAGAATTAGCAACTTCACAGATTTTGCCCCCCTTGGCCTCGAACCCGATGTGAGGGTATTTCTCTCCTCTGATCCCAAGGCTGCCTCAGGGGCCGATTTGATAATCCTTCCTGGTACAAAGGCCACGACGTCTGATCTGAAATTTCTGAAGGAGCGCGGTTGGCAAGGGGCCCTGGAGGATTTTGTTTCAAAGGGGGGTGTGGTCGCAGGGGTCTGTGGAGGTTTTCAGATGCTTGGCGCAGAGATAGATGACCCTTATGGCAGTGATGGAACCCCTGGAAAGTGCGACGGATTTGGTCTTCTTCCCCTCAAGACAGAAATGGCCAAGGACAAGGTGCTTCGGCAGTACAGGACGAGCTTTTCGTGCAACGCGCTCCACAGCGAGCCCATGGAGATAGAAGGTTATGAGATACACATGGGAAGGAGCCACTTCCTGGGTGCGGCAGGAGCAGAAGGGTGCCTGATGGAGGGGCACGAGGGAGAGCTTACAGGTTTTTTTGATTGTAACCGGGGCATATTTGGTACCTACATCCACGGTATCTTCGATAATGACCTTTTTAGACGTTCCTTTCTTAATTTCGTGCGAAAAAGACGCAGGCTTGATCCCTTGCCAGCAACCCTAAATTACAAGAGATACAGGTTGAGCCACTTCGACAAACTGGCAGACTGGCTCGAGACCAATTGCGACACAGAAAGACTTCTGGGCCTCATTGATGTTTGAACCCTTTGCCATGAAACCCTTTGGGAGCTATGCCCTGGTGGGGGCCATTTTGTTGGATCTCCTCCTTGGGGACAAGGACAATCCGCTGCATCCAGTCAGGATGATGGGTGCAGCCATCTCATGGGGTGAAAAGCGTGCCAGAGCCCATTTGAGAAATGAATTCATTGCAGGGCTGGTGATGAGCACTGCCCTTATTGGTCTCACATTTTTTGTGGTGACATCTGTTTTGAGCATGGTTAGAGGGTTGTCCTACTGGTTGTTTCTGCTTCTTTCCGCACTATTAATCTATTATGGGCTTTGTCTTAGGTGTTTGGCAAACGAGGTGTTGAAGGTTTACGAGGCCCTTTGTTCCAGTGACCTCGATTTGGCAAGAAGAAGGCTTTCCATGCTCGTTAGCAGGCAGACCAAAGACATGGATGAATCAGAAGTTGCCAGGTCTGCCATAGAGACAGTTTCCGAGAACCTAGTTGATGGGGTGTGCTCGCCCTTTTTTTATGCAACCCTTGGGGGTGCTGGGCTTTGCATGACCTTCAAGATGGTTAGCACCCTTGATTCCATGATTGGCTACAAGACAGAGCGCTACAGGGATTTTGGCAGGTTTGCTGCAAGGCTCGATGATTTGGCAAATTTTTTGCCCGCAAGGCTTTCTGTACCCTGTGTGGCTCTTGCCGGTTTGATATGTAAAAAGAGGCCCTTTGGGCAAGTTGTTAGGGGAATCTTGCAGGATGCCAGGTTGAGCACAAGCCCCAACTCTGGCTTTCCAGAGGCGGGCTTTGCATACGTTCTTGGCGTAAGGCTCGGAGGCCCTGTGGTATATCACGGCACGCTAAAGGATATGCCCTATATAAACAGGCAGGGAAGGCCTCCTGAACCAAGAGACATATTTGAGGCAGTAAGGCTCCTCTATGGGAGCGCCTTTATCTTTTACATTGTGTCCCTAGGACTATTCTTGGTTGCCTCGTCATGAATGTAGGGCGAGCCTTAGTCTTCTTTCTTGCATGTTTTTTTCTTGGGGCATCCTACCTGGCCCTTAACAGGTCCCTTTGTGAGACCCTGGAGGCGGAATCTGCCCTCATTGCCAAGGCCTATGTTGAAGGCAAGGCCTTTTTGATCAACAACCTAAATGGCCAGGAAGATCTGGACAAACCCCCGCTTTACTACTGGACCATTGCTGCCTTTAGGTATGTAAGCCCCAACTGGGAGCTTGCTGCCAGATTGCCATCCCTTTTGGCAGTGGCCCTGTTTTTGGCCCTTTTCTGGAAGATATGTTCATACCTTGGACGTGGGCCTGTCTTTTTCTCTATATGGTCCCTCATATTTCTCATGTGTCCCAAGGTTTCATGGATGTCCCAGGTAGCAAGGATGGACATGTTCTTTTCAGCCGTGTTGTTTCTTGCCCTTTACCTATTTATAAGGGCTGCCCGCATGGGCATTGCACCAGATGGCGGGCAGGAGGGCAAATCCTTTCTTGAGCCAAGGTTTCTTGCCCCCTTTTTCGTGACAACAGGAGTATCCGTGTTGATTAAGGGGCCCCTTGGTGGTCTGCTCATTTTTTTAACAGTCACTAGCTTTCTTGTGGCGACTGGAAGGGCAGGGCGCATCAAAGACGTCTTTGGCTCTGTCTATTTTCTCCTCTTTCTCCTGGTGTGCGTGCCCTGGTACGTATATGCAACGGTTCATACGGACGGCAGATTCTTTCACAGATTCATCCTTGAGGAAAATCTTTCAAGATTTACGAACCTGATTCCAGGTGGAGGTTTCAAGGACTTTAATCACTCCCCGCCAACTAGATATTTGGTCTATTTTTTTACAGGTTTTTTCCCCTGGTCCCTTCTTGCACCTTTCTGGCTTTTTAAAAAACTTTCCTCATGGAAAAAAGAGGCGGATGTCAATCGTTTATTCCTCGTGGGTTTTGTTTCTGTTTTTGTCTTTTTTTCCTTGGCCCTTTCCAAAAGGAGTGACTACATCCTGCCCCTTTACCCCCTGGCCGCCTTTTTGACAGCAGATTTTCTCTTGGAAAGGCGCAATCTGGTCTATCTCAAGGCCTTCGTCCAGGGGTTGATATGGTTTTTCATGGTGCTCTTTTTGTTGGTGGCCACGGGTTCCCTGGCCTTGCAGGTGATGGAGCCTGAAAGGGTCCTTGGCGGATTTGGAATACTAGATCCTGATCCAGCCCTGGTTTTTTACCTTGGAGTTTTAAAGTCCGAGGCCCTTGTGTTTGTAGTATTGTTTCTTGTTTCTGTTGCAACCCTTTTTCTAGTGAGGAGAAATTCAAGGAGTCAAAAGGTGCAGGGGCTTTTAAGCCCCCTGGCCCACCTGTTTGGCGCCCTGTATCTTGGGGCCTTCTTATGGATACTTCCTGCCATTTATGCAGGAAAGGATGCCAGACCCTTTTGCCGCCATGTGAAACAGGTGGTTGGAGAGGCCCCCCTTTATTACGGCGGTTTCTGGGACGAGGAATGCACGTTCTATCTCGACAGGGTCGTGACCAGGATGAGTCTAGAAAGGACAGCAAGTCTGCTAGGCCAGGGGCAGGAGAAAGTCTTTTTTATTCTGGATAGAAAAAGGAGAAGACGCCTTTTGAAAATGGGTGTTACCTTCCCGTACGAAACCACCTACGGCTCACCTGTGCTTCGCCCGCTTTTTTTGGTCTCTAGTGCCAAAATTCACTGAAATAACTTTAATTTTTTCCTTCATATTTCTCCGTTTATTTCCGATAAAAAGAAAAAAATTGTTTCAAAAGATGCAAATGGAAAACCAGTGCCATGTCAATGATGATCTAGCCAGAAAGGTTCATGAGTTAAAGTACTTTCCAGTACCAAACCGCATAGTCTTGAGCCTTTTTCGCACGATCACCAAGAAAAAATGCACCTTTGAAGATATAAGTTCCATTGTTGAGCCAGACGCCTCCCTTTGCGCACAGCTGTTGCGGGTGGCAAATAGCGCCTATTTTGGATTGAGGCGCAAGGTCAACTCCATTGAAAAGGCAGTGATGCTCATTGGAGTCAATGAGGTCAGGAACCTCTCCCTGGCCATTTGTCTCGCCAACCAGTTCAAGGTGGGCTCTCTGGCAAAGGGTTTCGATCTAAGAAGATTCTGGATTCATAACCTCCTTACATCCTTTTGCGCCAAGGAAATTGGCAAGGATAAGTCCTTTGTGGACGTGGATGAGGTGTATCTCATGGGGCTTCTCCATGACCTTGGGCGCATGGCCATGGCCGAGATATTTCCTGAGGATTTCAACCTTATAGAGGTCAAGGCCAGAAAGCTGGGAGTGGGAGTCTGGGAGATTGAGCGGACCCATGGCATTACCCACACCATTATTGGACGTATCTTGGCAGAGAGATGGGCACTGACCCCCCAGCTTTCTGATATTTTGGCATTTCACCACGAGCCCATCAAGTCCAAGAAATATTCAAGGGAGTGTGCAGTCATTAATGTTGCGGCCTACATAGCCAAAATGGTGGAGTCAAATGCCCAGGGAAGCCCTGAGCCTTTGCTTCCAGATACGAAGGTTTTGCTTCTTGCCGGCACGGAACTGGAGATGCTCGATTCTTACTACGAGCATGCCAATAAGTTACTGGATGAAGTCGAGGTCTTGGCTGATGTAATAGTGGGGCAAACCTGATATGTCAGAACAGAGTTACCTTCCAAAAGATTTGAATCTAGAAGAGATTCGACAGGCCGTCCTGGATATGGACCAGGACAGGCTGCTTCATATGCAGGCCCTGGGGACGGTGCTGAGACTCATGGAAGTGCCCTCCAAGGTAAAGGATGAAAAAGGGCTCTACGAAGAGATTGTGCGGATAGTTGCGGAAGAGACTGGTTGTGAGAATGTCTCCCTTCTGCTCTACAGGCCCGAAAAGGAAATTCTGGAACTGGCAGCCGCCACTGGAATAAGTCAACTGTTAAAGGGCAAGGACAAAAAATTTGACAGAAAGTACAACAAGGGCCTCTTTTTTAAAGAGGGCAAGAGCATTGCCTGGGAGGTCTTTGACTCTCAGCAGCCCTTGTTCATCAATGATAGTTCCCACATAAGGATTCCCCTTGTAGAAAGCGCAAGGCAGGTTCCAAGGTCCCTTGCATGTCTTCCCATTTCCTCCCGTGGCATATTGAACATCAGCTCCTCGGCAAGTATCAATTTTACAAATAGTCTGAAACGCAATCTCATAATCATAGCCCAGGTTATAGGATTTATTATTCAGGGGTACAGACGCAGCGATGTTTTGTCTGAAGGCCATCTGTGCATACAAAACATTGTGGAAAGTGATAATAGAAAATGTGCTGGCTTTGATGATGCCCCTTTTGACTATTTCAGGGCGGCAATGGAGAATGCCCCCCAGGGAATATGTCTGCTAGACAAGGACGGAACCATCATCCATGCCAATGATTCCCTGTGTAAGCTTCTGCAAACAGATGAGACACATCTCAAGGAGATGGGACTTGGGCGTTTTTTCATGGACGCCTCTGTGTTCCTAGATTTTTCCACATTGATCAGGAAGAATCTCTTTAAGAAACTTCCCAAGGTACGCCTGATAAGGCCAGACGGCACCACGGTCTTGGCTGACTTTTTTTATCATCCGGTAAATGGGAAAAACGGAGAGAAAAAGGGTGGAATCGTTTTTGTTCACGACCTGTCAGACCATCTCGAAGACTCTCAACAAAAGGTAAGGGAAGAAAAGCTTCGTGCCCTTGGTTCAATGGCAGCGGGTATTGCCCACGATTTCAACAACATGCTCATGGCAATCCTTGGCAATGTCGAGCTGTTGCAGATGGAGCTCCAGGGGACCAAATATGAAGAGCGTCTGAAGAAGATTGAGGCGTGTGTCAACGATGGTGCAGAGACCATAAAGAGAATCCAGACCTTCGTTAAGGGAAGATCTGGCAAGGGAAGCGTGCCCGAAGAATCAGTGGATGTTGGCCATGTCATAAAGGAGGCTGTGCAATTCACCAGGCCCCTTTGGAAGGACGAATGTGAAAAGAAGGGCATATATATCTCGGTTGAGACGGATCTTGCCCGTGATCTGGTGGCAAATATTTCAGCCTTTGAGCTAAGGGAAGTCCTGGTAAATCTTATAATCAATGCCATCGAGGCCATGCCCAATGGTGGGAAAATCATTATAAAGGCCTACCGGCAGGATGATAATATAATTGTAGAGGTCAGGGATACGGGTGTTGGTATAGATGCAGATATCTTGCCCCACATATTCGACCCATACTTTTCCACCAAGGATACAGGAAGCTCGGGTCTGGGCCTCAGCATTGTTTACGGCCTTGTATCAAACGTGGGTGGAAGTGTTGAGGCCTTCTCGGAAAAGGGTTGTGGGGCAACAATAAAGATTAGTTTGCCCTGTGCAAAGTCTTCAGAGGTTTCTTCGAGCTCCAAGGAGGAGAGCAAGTTCATTCAAGAGGAAGGTCTAAAGATACTCGTCATTGACGACGAGCCCCAAATAGCAGAGCTTACAGCGTTGATGCTGGAAAGCATGGGGCACAAGGTGTTTAGCTGTAATGATCCTTATGAGGCACTTTCTCTCTTAGAAAAGGAACCTTTTGACCTCGTACTCACTGATCTTGGCATGCCAAAGGTCAGTGGTTGGGAAATAGCCGCCAAAATCCGTCAAATATCTCCAGACACCCGTGTAGTCATGATGACTGGCTGGGGGGCCTCTTTCAAGGAGGAGGAACTTAAGGAGAAGGGCATAGATGCACTTCTTTCCAAGCCATTCAAGTCAAATGCTATGATCAAGGTGTTAAATAAGTTGTTTGGCAGCAAGGCCTAGCAGCCATAATCATTAATGGTATAGCCAAATGTCTCAAAGCTTCTTATAAGGCGTTTTCTTTGACCAACTGGAAGCGTTTTGAAAAAGGTCTTAAACTTTTCAACAGAAGCTTCCGGCCCACACATAAGCTCCAAAAGCCTTTTCTCCTTGTCTGGCTCTAGGTTGGCAAAGGAGACAATGCTCGTAATATCTGTACTACAGAGCCTTTTGATTAAAGGTCCTCCTGTTTCAACTGAAGCCCCAAGCAGCCCAAAACACCCATCCATGCCACAGAGTTTGTCAGAATTTGCAGTTACAACTACTGCTTTCTGAGCACAAGCACACAATACAAAGAGAGACAAGATGGAAAAAATAGACGTTTTGAAAGTCAATTATTTTTTGTTTGAAGCTTCTTTGAGTTCCCTTGCCCCATTTTCTAGGTTCTGCCAAAGCTGGAACAAGAGGTCTTTGAGTTTTTCAATTTCTTTTTCACTCATGCCCCTGATGGAAATTTCATGGACTTCTTTGCCCTTTTGCATGAGTATGTCTTCCATGTCACGACCTGCCTGGGTCAGGAAAATGTGGAATGCTCTTCTGTCAGAAGGGACCCTGCGTCTTTCAATAAGGCCAGCTTCCTCGAGTCTGTCCAAGGTTCTTACAAGGGTGGGGCTTTCAATATAAAGCCTTTGGGCAAGCTGGGTTTGTGTAAGACCTTCCTCTTCGAAGAGTTTAGTGAGTACGCAAAACTGGGCACCGGTCAGATTGAAATCCTCAAGTTTATGATCGAGAAGCTTCAAAAAGGCCTTGACAAGGCGATTTGCAATAAACCCAAGACAATTGTCAACACTAAACGAAAAACCTGTCGCCTCATTGTTCTTATTCATCTTTTTCTCCTGTACTTTTGCTAATTTTAATATCTCTTCAACTACCTCTTCGGCAGAAAGATTCGTGGAGTCAATTGTGACCGAATCCTCAGCTGGCTTCAGCGGCGCAATAGCTCTATCTGAGTCTGCTTTATCACGTTTTTTAATTTGGTGCAATATAATATCATATGAAATTATGTTACCCTCCTTGTCAAGCTGCTTTTTTCTACGCCTTGCCCGTTCCTCTGGGGATGCAGTGAGGAAAACTTTCAGGTTTGCATTGGGAAAAACGACAGTGCCCATATCACGGCCTTCGGCAACTGCGTCAGCTCCCGCAGCAATCTTCCTCTGAAGGGCAGTCATCTTGGCGCGTACAGGCTGCAACTGAGAAATTTTAGACGCGGCTTGATCAATTTCAGGTGTCCGAATTTTATTCGTAACGTCGCGACCGTTAAGGAGGACTCGTCCATTTTTAAAATCTATATCTACATCAGGAAGGGCGGCTGCAACTGCAGCTTCATCTTCCAATGGGATGCCATTTTCGAGCATGTAAAGGGCGCAGGCCCTGTACATGGCCCCGGTATCTAAAAACAAGTAACCTAATTTTTGGGCAACTTCCTGTCCAATGGTGCTTTTGCCAGCACCAGATGGACCATCTATCGTTATAATCAATGGTGGTGCTCCAATTTCAAATTTCAGCGGAGCAAGAATATACAACTTTTTAGGCCAGACTCAAGACATAATGGGAATAATTGTGGTAAGCCCTGGGGCCACTGGCCGCAACCGTCGCCTAGAAAATGAGATGCGAGTGGATTGAAGCAGTAAGATTACCAAATATAAAGTATGGCACACCCTTCCATGGGTATGCCATACTAGATTTGTATTAAAGAGGGAGATCGAGACTGTTCAGGAGTTTTATAAGTCTTTCGATATCCTCTTCATTTGGATGCCCCTTGGCGGCCTCGGCATCCTTTACCCATTCTGGTACTGGATCCTGTTTGCGTGCCTCGGCAAGGATCTCTTCAGGCACCTCACCCTGGCATTCAAACACACCAACGATCTTGGCACGTTTGGCCAGTTCCTTGGCCTCGTTTATGGCCTTCTTTACCTCTTCAGATCCAGGTTTGGAGGCATGGGTTACGAAAAGGAACAGTTCCTTCTCGTCAATAAACTTCTTCAAATATTCCTCCACGGCCTTGTCAGGTTTTCCGTTTTCTATCCTGAAACCAACGGCTACAAAGGTATAGTCATTGGGATCCGGTGCCTGCTCAATGGGATAAATTTCCTTTTCCCCTGGGAGATAGTCATAGATGGCCTCAGCGAGTTTCTTGGTATTGCCAGTTTTAGATGAGTAGACAACTAGATTTTTCATGGCATCCCTCCATGTTGAGTGGTTTATAGAACCGTAAGATTTGGAAATGAAAATAGTTAAAAAATAATCTTTCTAATTAAAATAGCTATCGAGTGTGCCGGGTCAATAGTGATTTTGCAATTCGTGTCACAAATTTCACAAAATCTCACATGAGTTGCAATTGGAACCCCTATGACTTAATGTCTTTTTAGTAGGTTAAGTGGCGGTCAAGTGGTTTCATGGAGGTTTGCGTGAATCTGGAACAGTTTTTGGGGTCACCCCAATATATCTTTTATGCCATAGTAGCCCTGTGCCTCGTGGTGGTTACTATATGTTTCGTAATGCTGGTGGCATCCCTGCGTTCCACCTTGAAAAAGGTCAACAAGACCTTGGATTCGGTTGACGAAAGGGTCCGCCAGCTTCAACCTGTTCTGGATGGCGCCAAGGACCTCGAAGACAATCTGAATGAAACCATCACGGATGTACAGGTACACATCGAAGCCTTGCAGCAGCAAGCAGGCAAGGTCATGGCTGACATTTCAGATGCTTTGTCCAAGTTGAAGGCCATAGAATCCCTCGTGGATGAAAGGCTTGAAAAAGATGTGCCCCCCTTGTTGCAGGAAACGAAGGAGCTCGTAAGTGGAGTCAATGAGATTACCTGTGAAATCCAGGAAAAGATTAGGGCAACCGACCAGCTCTTCGATGCAATAGACGAGGCTGGCCAGACTGTCAGAATGGTTACAAGCATCGTAAGGGGAGGGGTGACAGGCCTTGCCGTACAGCTTGCCAGCTTGGCAGTTGGAATGAAGGCCTCCATTGAATATGTCACAGACAACATCCATAAAGGAGGTGAAAATAAATGAGTAACGGTCGTTTTTCAGGTGGAAGCGTAGCCCTTGCATTTCTTCTTGGCAGTGCTGTCGGGGCAGGGCTAGCCTTGCTGCTAGCTCCAAAATCTGGTACCGAGACAAGGGAGCTCTTGAAGGATCAGGCAAGTGTCGCCAAGGACGAGGCCCTCAAGGTTGCAGATGAGGTCAAGGAGAAGGCAACAGAGCTTATTGAAAAGAGTAAAGAAGTAGTTGAGTCCAAAAAGGCTGTTATCGAGTCTGCCCTCGAGGCAGGAAAAGAGGCCATGGAAAAGGAAAAGGAACGGCTTCTGACCAAGATCAAATTTGATGACAAGGCCAATGAGGCTTGATGCCTCTTATTGGTTGAGGATTTTGCCTAATACCCGTGAATTGAAAAGGCCCAGACAGAGGTTTTAGTCTGGGCCAAGTTTTTTCAGGGGATTGGAATGGCCCTGGTCCAGCCGAGCTTTTCCCTGAGTATTGTGAAATAGTCCCTGTGGGGAGACTTTACGAGCTTTAGATAACCCTTCTGTCTCGAGACCGTAATGACATAACCCTTCTGAAGTTCAATGCCTGTCTGACCATCTATGTCGAGACAGACCTCTTGTTGTATGTCCTGCACTTCTACCTTTATCGTGGATGAGCCAGAGAGAATCAGGGGCCTAGCACTGAGTGCAAAGGGGCAAATAGGGGTCAGCACCATAACCTCTATTTTCGGGTGGATTATCGGCCCTCCAGCCGAAAGGTTATAGCCTGTCGAGCCAGTGGCAGTGGAAATTATCAGTCCGTCTCCCCGGTAGGTGGTGAGGAAACTGCCGTCTGCCCAGGTATTTATTCGGATTATTTTGGAAAGGGCCCCCTTGGTTATCACTGCCTCGTTGAGTGCCGTATATTGCCTTACAACCCCTCCCTTTTCGTCCTGGACACTGACGGCAAGAACCATTCTCTTGTCGAGTTCAAATGAGCCAGTAACCAGTCTTTCGAGGGCCTCGTCCATTTCATCGGTGTGTACCTCGGTGAGGAATCCGAGCCCTCCGGCATTGATGCCAAGCAGTGGGAGGTCCCGTTCAAAGGCCTTTGCAGCCACGTGCAGCAATGTGCCATCGCCCCCCACGACCACAACGGCCTCGTCATCGGGTCTGATGCCGTTTCGGGACACATCCACCTCGTGGAGACGCAGGAACGCCTCCACCTTCCTGGCAATTTCCTCAGCCTGTTCCGAGTCGTGCTTTACTGTGAGACTGATACGTTTAAGCATCTGTCATGGTCCAACGGTTACCAATACATAGGCTTGGGAATTAAAGTATCTCTTGGCAGCGAGTCTGACGTCTTCAGGGGTAACCTGCCTAATAAGTTCCGGGTACCTCGAGGAAAAGTCATACCCCAGCCCTAGAAGTTCGTTTATGGCCATGTTCATGGCCTTGGCCCCTGGGGTCTGCAATGAAATCTGGTACCGTCCAATCAACCAGTTCTTGGCCCTGTCCACCTCGGCCTGGGAGGGAAGGTCTTCCTGTATGCTGTAAAGTTCCTTCCACAAACCCTTCTGGGCAATCTTTTTCTTCTCTGGTGAACAGGCTATGTAGGCGGCGATAAAACCATAATCCACTCCAAGATTCAACAGGGAAGTGACAGCGTAGGCAAGGGACTGCTTGTCACGAAGGTCTCTGAAGAGTCTGCCTCCTTGTCCGGCGAGTATGGCGTTGAGGACCTCCACTGAGTAGCGGTCCCGACTGGTTACAGATGGCCCCATGAAGCCCAGGACCATGTGTTCCTGCTCCTTCTGTCTGTGGATGTTTACAACTTTTGGGGTCGAGAGCACCTCTGGTGCAGGCGGAGAGGGCAAAAAGCCCTCTGCCATGTTTTCCCATCTGCTCAGAAGGGTTGAAAGCTCTGACTTGAGGGCCTTCGTATCAAAGTCACCCACAACGGCGATTATGGCCCTGTCTGGAACCACATAGTTGTTGTAAGTGGTGAGTAGGTCCTCCCTGGAGAATCTGAGAACATTCTCTGGCGTTCCCAAGATGTTCATGCTGTAGGGGTGTGGGGCAAAAAGCAGTTTCTTGAACTCCCTGATTGCCACAGATGGCATGTAGTCGTCTTGCTGTTTGATCCTGGCAAGGATCTGGGGTTTGAGTTTCTCTATTTCCTTTTCTGGAAAGGATGGGGACAGAAGAATCTCTGTCAAAAGGGCAAGGCCCCTTTTGAAGGCGTCGCTGGTGAACCTTGCCTTCAGACCAAAGGAGTTTTGCCCGGAGAATCCGTTTATTTCTGCGCCCATTCCATCAATGATTTCAGAAAGTGTCTGGGCGTTATGAAGGGTTGTGCCCTTTGTCCAGGCCTTGGCCAGCATGTTGAAGATGCCATTCGTTGCAGGAGTTTCGTACCTGAGGCCTCCTGGCATCACTATACGCACACCAACGGTGGGCAGGTCGTGGGCCTCGAGACACAAGAGTGTAACACCGTTTCCTATGGTGAATCGTTGTACATTGCTCTTTGGGCCAAGGTCTTGATCAGCTAGTATGGCACCGCCGGCTGCAGCTTCCATCAACACCTTTTGAAGGTCTTTATCGTCAAAATTGGCAGGGGTGGCCTCTGGAAAGACCAGTGAAAGGTTCAGTCTTTCTGGGACGAGGTACTTTCTAGCCACTTCCAAGAGATCTTTAGCAGTAAGCTGCTTGATTTTTTCAATGTATTCCATCTCCTTTGAGGCATCCCCTGCAAGGATTTGGAAGACTCCAAGCTTTCTAGCCTCTCCCTCCATGGTCTCCTGACTGAAGAGGAAGTCGGTGATGAGCTGGGTTTTTGCCTTTTCCAGCTCCTTTTGGGAGATCTCCTGATCTTTTACCCTGAAAGTCTCCGACAAGATTCCAACAAGTGCCCTCTCGAGATTCTGAGGATCTATGTCTGCCGTTATCTCAAACAGCCCTGGGCCCATGGGGGTGAAGGCAGATGCACTAATGGAATGGACGAGCTGCATCTGGTTCTTGAGCCTGGATACCAAAAGGGAACTCTCCCCGTCTGAAAGATATGTGGACAGCAGATCCAGTGCAGGCACATCAGGATGGTTGAAGTTGGGCACACCTGAAAAGGACATGGCCAGGTAGCCCTCGTTGCAGTCCATGGAGGTGCTGATCATTCTGGGGCTCGTCTGGGGAGGTTCCTGGGGAAAGTTTGGCTGGGAACACTCCCGTTTCTGCTCCTTGCCGAAGTACCTTTCGATCTCTTGTGTGGCTTCCTCTGGGGTCACATCCCCAGCAACTATCACAGCCATGTTGCAGGGTCGGTAGTGCTGGCCGATGTACTCGAGGATATCCTTTCTGGTGAAGGCCATGACCGTCTCTTCGTAGCCTATTATTGGCCGTCTGTATGGGTAGACCTGATAGGATATTTTCATCAGGTCTTCATAGAGCCTCGCATGGGGGTTGTCCTGGCGCATCTTCATCTCTTCAAGAACAACCTTTTTCTCCTTTTCGAGCTCATCCTGGTCAAAGGTGGAATGAAACACGGCATCATCCAGGACATCCAGGGCCGTGGACAGATATTCCCTGGGTACCACGCAGTGATAGACGGTGTAGTCATAGGAGGTGTAGGCATTGATGGTGCCCCCTAGGGACTCTATGATAGATGCCAGCTCCCCTGGCTTTCTTTTCTCTGTGCCCTTAAATATCATGTGCTCTATGAGATGGGTAATTCCAGCCTGTTTTTCGGTTTCATAGGCACTGCCCGCCTTGACCCATATCTGAACTGCCACCACAGGCGCCCTATGACTTTCCTTCACAACTGCAGTAAGTCCATTTGACAGGACCTTTTTGAAAATTCCAGAGGCCCCGTCGCTTGCGAGGGCAAGGCCAGAACCCATTAGAAAAATGGAGGCAATAGTTGCTAATGCAAAAAAAAGTAAGATTTTGTTCATGGTGATCTCCTGTCTGGATTTTGGCTTTTGAGTTGTAAGTAAGAATTTTAAGATTCTGCAATCGTGTGAATTTACAACTGAATAGTCATTCAACTAATCCTTGACACAGTGCGTGAATTTTGGTACACACGAATTTACTTTGGAAAAAAATATTAATAACTTTAATGTTCTTTTCATGCAATGTTTATCCTTTAACCTGTGCTATGACTAATCACCTTGAGGAGGGGAGCGCCTTATGAGCGATGGTTTGTTCAAGGAAAAGGTCAAGAATTTTTTCAAGATTCTTTGCCAGACAGAATGGAATGCCACGGTGACAGGGTTATTGGTTGCTCTTTTGAGCATCCTTATCATGGCCTGGTGGCGCCCGTGGGGGGCAGTAGGAGCAATCAGGAATTGGGGGGAATGGATTCTCTACGGAATCGGACTATTTCCCAAGCCCGCAAGTGTCGTTGTCAGTTCAGGGTCCGTGATTGGAATCGGTTTTGTGGCCGGTGCCTTCATATCGGCCTGTTTGGGCAACGACTTTTCATTCAAGTTCCCGCCACCATGGGAATTGGTTAAGGCCATAATCGCCGGTGTCCTCATGGGCATTGGTTCTGCACTGGCCGGTGGCTGTAACGTGGGTGGAATGTATAACGCCATTGGTAACCTGGCCGCAAACGGCTTTACCATGTGGCTTGGCCTGATAATCGGTGTCGTTATCGGCCTCAAGTACATTTACTGGGAAATGGAGCATGTCACCTGGGGTACGTCGGGTGGACGTAACTTTGATTTCCCCTATGCCCTTAAGATTTTGATAGGTCTTGTATCTCTTGGCGCTGTAATCTGGGGAGCCTATTACTACGCAAAACAGAGCGATGATTATGTCTCTTCACTCAGCGGAATCTTAATTATCTCAGCTGGCTTGGGTTACGCTATGCAAAGAGGTCGCTGGTGCATGGTACAGGCATTCAGAGAGCCTCACATGACAGGTGACTGTACCTTGGCCAAGTCTGTTGCATTGAGCATCCTTGTTGTTGCAATGGGCGCAGCCGTTCTGAAGTACGCAGTGCCTCAGAGGGGTTCAGCAGTTGCAGTGCAGTCTGTTCTCAGTGACGTAATCGACGAGATCGATCCTGATGAGGTGAAGGATGAAGAGCTGGCAGACACCCTTGAGGACGTTGTAGATGCCGCAGAGCAAGCAGTTGTAGCAGCAAGACGTACCCTTGACCCAGTTAACTATGTGCGCGGCACATTCGGCTGGGGCGCAATTGTTGGAGGAATTCTCTTCGGTCTGGGTGCTATGTTCGCAGGCGGATGTGGATCCGGAACCTTGTGGCGTGTAGGTGAAGGTCAGATAAAGCTGTGGCTCGTGGTGCCATTCTTTGGAATTACCAATGCGATAATGGTCAAATGGTTCAAGGCTATTCACATGGAAGGTGTTGGGCCCATGCATGAGGGTTCAAAACTTGGAATTCATCTCTATTTGCCAGATGCCCTAGGATATGGTGGCACCCTCGCCTTGATATTCTTTGCAATGGGGCTTTGGTATATCATCGTAGATTGGAACGAGGACTCCAACAAACTTATTGTAGAAATGTAGCTTCGCTTCAGTTTAGCAACTGAAAATATAAAAATAGAAAAAGGAGGAAACATGAGCGACATCAAAATTGCCCCCGACGGATTAGAGGTAGCACGTACTTTGGATGCTAAGGGACTAAGCTGCCCTATGCCCCTTCTCAGGACAAAGAAAGAGATAGAGAAGATAAACTCAGGGGAAATCCTTGAGGTTCTCGGTACTGACCCAGGCTCAAGAAACGATATTCCTGGCTGGTGTGCTAGGGCAGGGCATGAGTACCTTGGTGAGAAGGAAGACGATGGTTTCATGCGCTTCTACATAAGGAAAAAATAAGAACGTCTAGAAGCGTTGTTCCGTTTGTTTTTCGTCAAGGTTAAAGAGAGGGAGGATTTATACCAATGGCAGCCGATCCGAACAAATTAGGAATCTTTGTAACTTCTCCCCAGCATATGAGGCACGTGGTTGGTGTTACCGCCGCTGCCAAGAGGGCTGGGATGAAGGTTATGGTGTTTTTCACCTTTAAATCAATTCATTTGACCAAACATCCTGACTTTGTAAAGCTGGCCAACATGTGTGATGTGGAAGACCTGGCCATTTGTGCAGATAGTTACACCTGTGAAGGTTATGATGTTGAGAAGGACGTGCCCAAGGGCCTTACTCCTCGTCAGATGAGAACCCAGGCCTTCCACGGTGGGATCATTGACGAGTGTGGAAAATATCTGGTCCTTTAATAGAGGAGGCGTAAGTTATGGAATCCAAAAAATGTTACTTCTTGATGCAAAACAGGATGTATGCTGGTGATGCAGTGCGTTCCGCATTGGGACTCGCAGTCGAGAATCATTATGCTTATCCTGTTTTCATGTATAATGAATATCCCCGTTTCTCCAACTATGAAAAGGAGAATATCGAGTGGATTAAGGACATGGAGGGTGACGCCCTTACAATCGGCGACGAGGTAGAAGGCGTAGAACTCACCAAGTTGAGCCTTGAGGAATTGGGAGAAAGGCTGAGAGAGGCCGATGTAATTATTCCTTACGGCCTGCCCAAGCAGAGCAAGACTCCGCCGCCGGCTTGCTCAGAAGAATAACAGGGGGAGGATTAAAGGATGAGCGAAGAAAAAAAGATGAAGATCTTGCATGTATATAGGTCCGAGCCCAACGAAGATACCAAAAAACTCGTAGAGATCCTTAGCCGTGATAGGGATGCTTCCGAGTTTAAACTCTATGTTGGTGATCCCAACTATGATCAACTAGTTCAGATGATTATTGAGGCTGATCAGACCGTTAGTTGGTGGTAGTTAGGCCTTAGAAATAATTCTGAATAAAATCTGGGAAAATAGAGGCCCCAGTCGATTTGCAATTCGGCTGGGGCCTTTTATATTGGCTAATCAATTTCTCACAAGGGGTATGTAGCGTGCTAAAAAGAAAGGCCTTAATAATTGCAGTATTTTGTTTGTTTTTCTCCCTCATATCAGAAAGCCACAGTCATGCGAAAATCGTCATAGATATAAACTCTCCCTTCTTTGAAAAGATTCCAATACTGGTTCAGCCTCCACAGGTGGCCCCTGTTACCTATGAAAACAGGCAAACGGCTGAAAAGATTGTCAAAACCCTGGTCAAGGATTTGATGTTCGAGGGCTTTTTTGAGGTATACAACGCAGAGCAGCCACCAGATGATCAAAAGCTCGATTACAGGGTCAGCACCGACCTTATCAGAAACGGTCAATCTATCACTGCAATTTTGAAACTCTTCGACTTGTCAAATCAATCCATGCTTGTGGGCCGGAGATATATTGCCAGCCCATCGGATGTCAAGAAGATAGGGCACAGGTTCGCCAATGAGATTGTACTGGCCATTACCGGCCGGCCTGGTCTGACCCTTTCCAGGATTGTTTTCGTATCTGATAACGGTTCCAAAAGGGAAATATATTCGGCGAGTTTCGACGGTTCTGACATTAGACAGGAAACGAGTCTTCATACCATTGTTATGTCACCCCGTTATTCCCCGGATGGCAGATATATTGCCTTTACTGCATTCAAGACTGGGCGGCCTTGTCTTTACCTGAAGGATACCTCCAATGGGAAAATTAGAAGGATATCCTGTTTCAAGGGGGTGAATATGTCACCGGCCTGGCATCCTTCTGGTAAAAAACTTGCAGTTGCCCTAAGTAAAGGTGGAAGTCCAGACATATACCTTATCGATTTGCATGGCAAGGTACTGCGCAGGCTTACCAGGGGGCCGGGTATCAATGTATCTCCATCCTTTTCCCCAGATGGAAGACAGATTGTTTTTGTCTCCGATAGGGCAGGTGGGCCTCAGCTTTACCTGATGGATGTGGCCACAGGCAAAAGTCGCCGCTTGACCTATTCGGGAAGCTACAACACCGATCCACAGTGGTCGCCGGCAGGGGACAGAATAGTGTACGTTAGCAGGATTAACGGAAAATTTCAGATATTTACCATATCACCCCAGGGAGGAGATCCTGTACAGCTTACCTTTGAGGGAAGCAATGAAAATCCGTCTTGGTCTCCAGACGGAAGGCAAATCCTGTTTTCCTCAACGAGAATCAGGGGCGACAAGCACCTTTTTGCCATGCAAGCTAACGGTCAGGATCAAAGGCTAGTGGTCAAATATGGCCGTAGGGACTACTTCCCCTTTTGGGGGCCAAATACCTTTAAGTAGAGGGTCAGAAAATGAGAGAGAGAAAGTTTCCTTTTATCCATTTATGTCAGTTGGTAATGCTTCTAGTCTTGGTTGTATTGACGGGATGCGCTCCCCAGGCCCAGATAGACATGCTCGATAGGGATGTTGCTGGGCTGCAGGTGGAAACCCACAGGATTGATGAGGAAGTGCAGGGGCTCAAGCGTCAGCTTAGCGAGATTCAAGGTCAAGCTGATCAAAGCAGCAGAAAGTCCATTGCCAGGCTCAATGCAAGGATCGACAGCCTTGAAAGTGAGCTAATGCGCCTCAACGGTTTGGTCGATCAGTTGAAATATAACCAGGAACGAGAAGAAAGCGAACTGGCCCAGTTGAAGGAAGAGATTCAGAGGGTCATGCAAAGTGGGGCCAAGACGACTGCTCCTGCAGTCGTAGCGGCCCAGAGCTCTTCTGGGGCCCAGATTGCTCCTGAAGTGAATGGCACTGGAAATTCACAGGAGCCCCAGAAGAAGATTGATTTGTATGATGAGGGCCTGAGGCTCTTTAGACTCGGGAAGTATTTGGAGGCAAAGCAGGCATTCAGGGATTTTATAAAAGAGAATCCCAACTCCCCAAAGGTGGCCAATGCACATTTCTGGATAGGTGAATGTGAGTATAAGCAGTCTCGATATGAAGAGGCCATCCTGGAGTACAACAAGGTCATAAAGAAATATCCACGGAGCAACAAGGTTCCCGATGCCCTGCTGAAACAGGCCTTTGCCTTTGCCAAGCTTGGTGACAAGGACAGTGCAAAGATCCTTCTCCAAAAGCTGGTAAAGAGTTATCCAAGGAGTGCCCAGGCCAAGGTGGCCAAAAGGCAGCTAAAGTTGCTCAAGTAAAGATTGGTCTCTTGGCAAAAAATTTTTTCAATGAACGGGTTATTGGGGAACTATTCAAAATTATTACGTAATCTCATTATCTTCTGGGTGTTGGCAGCCTTTCTGCTGATTTTGCCAGAGTTTTCGTTGGCTGAAACCCAGGTGTTGCCTGTTGTCAAGATAGGCGCCCTTTTAGATTTGTCCGGCCCCCTCAGTAATGAGGGAACAGCCGCATACAAGTCCCTTCAATATGCTGTTGAAGAGATAAATCTCCAGGGAGGTGTAGGGGGCAGGAGTCTAGAAGTAATTGTTTTTGATACAGCTTCTGATGAGACTCGACTTTTGTCAGGGGCCTATCAGCTCTTGGACGAAGGCGCCATAGTACTCGTTGGGCCCACCTCGCCTGGTAACTGTTTGACCCTTAGAAGATTTGCAGAGAACAAGCATATTCCCCTGGTGCTAATCGCGGGGACAAGCCCGGTACTTACCTTTTCAGGCATCAAAACGAGATGGACCTTTTCCGTTACGGAAAACTTTGCTTCAGAGCTCAAGGCCCTTTTCTCCATATTCAGAAGGAGAGGGTACAGAAGCATTGGGGTGGTTGTTCAGGCGGGAAACTTTTACAAGGAGCTTTTCTTATGGATAAGGGGGTATGCGCCCGAGTATGGGCTCAGGGTCACTTGTGCCGAAGGGTTTAATCTCAATAGTGAGGACATCAGTCGCAAAATTTCATATATGAACCGGTGTGACCCAGACGTTGCCCTATTATGGGCAGACAGTCAGGCCAAGTCTCTGATATTCCCAGAGCTTTCAAGGGCAGATACTCCCGTGGCCATATCCCATACCCTCCTGGACTTTGGGGCTTTTCAGGGAGCAAATGACATGTATGGCCTGTTTTTGGTGGCTATTCCAGCTCCCCTTGCGCCAGTGGGCCTGCAAAAAGGCCTCTCCTTTGGTGCAAGAAACTTTTTGGCGAGGTGGGGCAGTGAGCTCGCTGCCATGAAGTTCGATGCAAAGCTAGCTGCCGCCCAGGCCTGGGATGCAGCACACATAATTGCATTGGCCCTCAAAAAGGGAGGCATTCGAGGGCGTTCTTATCTAAGGTCCGTCCTTGAGGGGCGGATAAAATCCTACTGGGGTGTGATGGGAAGATTCAGTTTTGATAAGAGGGATCACTCGGGCCTCGACCCCAAATCCCTTCTTTTGCTCCGCTACTTCAGGGGGAGGTGGAGCTGGTTGAAATAGCAGGAATTGAACGGGCAACCGTAATCGCGCCCACGTTTTGGGCACCTTCTCTTTTAAGTACCCTGGCCATCTCCTCAAGGGTGCTTCCAGTTGTCATGACATCATCCACGATAATGAATCTGCTGTAATTCTCCATGGACTTCTTCGATGAAACGGCGAAGACGCCCTTTACATTTTGTCTTCTCAGTTTAGCTGAAAGGCCTGTCTGGGGCGGATTGTTCCGTACACGCATGACCAGATGGTTTTTTACCTGGAAGCCTGGAAAGAGCTTTCTTGCAAGGAGCAGAGACTGATTGAACGTTCTGTCCCTAAGCCTCGATGGATGCAGGGGCACTGGGATTATGCACGTACCCTCGTGGATCTTTAGTGACAGGCGTGCAAGGCTTTCATTTAGTACGGGCCTTGAAATCCATGTCAAGGCCTTGAGGCAAGACTTGTCGCCAAGGAATTTAAGGCCCTTTATAAGGGTTGAAACAGTTGAGTGATATTCAAAGAGGGACCTGGTCCAATCGAGGCCACCGGTCTGGTCGATGCAGCGCCAACACAAATGGTCAGGGCCTTTTGAAGTCTCGAACGGAATACCGCACCTGGTACAGATTGGGCCCCTGATGGCCTTGACGTGGGCAAGGCAAGCGGGGCACAGCAGGTTGCTAGAAGGGATTGGCAGGGGAGACGAGCAGACTGGGCATAGGGGCGGGAAGGCAAGGTCCAGTAGCTGGCCCAGTACACCCTTAAGGCTACCAGGCCAGCCTATTGTGTCTATATCTAGCATTTAATCCATTGAGTCAACGATGCTCTTAGCAAACTCTGAACATTTGACTTCAGTGGCATCTGGTATCTGGCGGGCCAAGTCGTAGGTCACGCGTTTTTTGGCAATGGCATTCTCAAGGCCCTTGTGAACCAGATCCTTTGCCTCGTTCCAGCCCAGGTACTCGAGCATCATTGCGCCAGAGAGAATGAGGGAGCCTGGGTTTACCTTGTCGAGCCCGGTATATTTGGGGGCTGTTCCGTGGGTGGCCTCGAAAAGTGCCACGCCATCTCCTATGTTGGCCCCTGGAGCCATGCCCAAACCACCGACCTGGGCAGCCAGGGCGTCAGACATATAGTCCCCGTTCAGGTTGGGCATGGCGAGAACGCTATATTCGGCAGGCCTCAACAAGATCTGCTGGAACATTGCATCGGCTATCCTGTCTTTGATGACAATCTTTCCTTCAGGAACCTTTCCGTCATATTCCTTCCAGAGCCTGTCTTCAGAGATGGTTACATCTGGAAATTCAGTCTCAGCCAGTTCATAGCCCCAGTTTCTGAATGCCCCCTCTGTAAATTTCATTATGTTGCCCTTGTGTACCAGGGTGACAGAATCCCTGTTGTTATCGAGGGCATACTTGATGGCCTTTCTTACGAGGCGGAATGTTCCAGTCTTGCTAATGGGCTTTATGCCTATTCCAGAGTCTGGGCGTATCTTTGCATTCAATTCCTTTTCGAGAAACTCGATGACCTTTTGGGCCTCGGGGCTTCCTGCAGGCCATTCGATACCGGCGTAAACGTCCTCGGTATTTTCCCTGAAGATGACCATATCCACCAGTTCAGGCCTCTTTACAGGGCTTGGAACCCCCTTGAAGTAGCGTACCGGCCTGACGCATGCATAAAGGTCCAAAACCTGCCTAAGGGTGACGTTGAGGCTCCTTATGCCCTCACCAACTGGAGTCGTGAGGGGCCCTTTTATGGCCACAACGTATTCGGATATTGCATCAAGGGTTTCCTGGGGCAGATATTCGCCTGTCTTTTCCTTCGCCTTCTCACCTGCATATATTTCCTTCCATACAATGGCCCGCTCACCACCGTAGGCCTTTTCAACTGCAGCATCTAGAACCAGCTGGGTGGCATACCAAATGTCTGGACCAATCCCGTCCCCTTCGATGAAGGGAATAATGGGCTTGTTTGGCACATTGATGGTACCGTCTGGGTTTATGGTAATTTTGTCCCCTGTCATGTATTGTTTCCTCCTTAAGTTCAATGGGTAGTTTCTGTGGCCTTGCAAAGGGTTTGGTAGTATTATCTGGCTGTCCCTTTGAGGCCGACACTCTAACGTATTTGATTGAAGATTTGTAGCTGTTTTTCCCTGGCTTTGTCTTCATGTATGTTTTTTTCTAAATTTTAGCAATCTAAGAGAAATCTTGTTGTTCAGGAGGTAGTATGCGTACCATTGTCGTGAATCAGGGTGCCTTGGGAGACCTTCTCGTATCCATTCCAGCCCTTCGTCTAATGCGGAAACATCGTGGGGATTTCACTCTGGCCGGGGAACCTGAACGGTGCCTGTTCCTAAAGGCAAGTGGCGAGGTCTCTTCGGTTTTTCCAACCAATTCTGCCGCCTTTGCACAACTATATTCTGGAAGCATACCGCCCCACCTGGACTATTTTAACGACATATGGTGGTTCACTAGGCGAAGGGGGCTCGTGCCCACAATCCTTATGATGCCCGATGCTGAGAAACAGGCAACGGTTGTCTTTACCGTTGATGAAAGTCCAGACCAGACCAACTGTTCCGTGTTTCAGTTCAACCAGGTCAAATCCCTCCTTGGTGTGGAGGATGAAGATATAAATGACTATCTGCAACCCTTTGTATATGCAAAGCCCCTTGAGGAAAGACGCCTTTTCGACCTGGCAGTGCATCCAGGCAGTGGAAGCCCCAAAAAAAATATAGATCTGGAAATCTTTTTCAGGGTCACCACCAAGGTGTTAGAGGGACATCCCCAGATGACGTGCTGCTACATCCTTGGTCCGGCAGAGGGCGAGATTGCCCCAAGGGTGGAGGAATTTGCCCTCAAATGGGAGGGTAGGGTGAAAATCGCCAACTGTTTTGACTTGAAATCCCTGTCAGAGCTCTTGGGGAGCACAAGGGTTTTTTGGGGAAATGACTCCGGGGTTACTCATTTGGCTGCCTGGTGTGGAACCAGGACTTTGGTGAATTTTGGCCCTACAAACCCGAGACTTTGGAGGCCAATTTGCGGAAACGTGTCTGTTTTGCAAAGCCACGTTGCATGCAGCCCCTGCGGTGAGATGTACAATAGATGTGAGGAGCTGGCCTGTTTGAAGAACATAGATGAATCCGCTGCCTTCAGCCAGCTCCAAAAATGGCTGGAACAAAGCAAGTGATGCAGGCGCGTTACACCTTGCCCAGCCTTTCCAAGCGTTCCTTGCAGTCACGACAATAGATGGCCCAGGGTCTGACCTTGAGCCTTTCAATGCAAATCCAGTCTTCACACTCGAGGCATCTACCATATTCTCCGTGTTCGATCCTCCAAAGTGCCTGATCGATGGCCTCGAGTTCCTTCTTTCGTGCCTCCAAGACCCCAAGGATTACCTCTTCCTGAAGGTCTATCTGGGCAAGGTCCTCTTCATCATTAACATCATTGATCAGTGAGTAGTATTCTTCACTGACGCGAGACTTTAAATCGTCTCTGATGGCCTGCCATATCTCATCCTTCTTTTGCAAGAGCATATTTTTGAATTCTTGTATTTCCTCATCAGTAAGTGGTCTTCTGGTTCTTGCCATATTTTCCTCCCGTTTTGTCCATTCCCTTAAAAGTTTTGTGAAACAAGCTAAGAGTTATTCGTTATAGGTCAAGTCAAAGATAACTTCAATTTATTAAAATATTTGATAGAATAGTCTATTATGAAAAATAAACAAATTTCAGTCCGTCTTTGTAGTATGGTAAAAATTCTGCTTTGTCTCATTGTGTTGCAAGGCTTTTGCCTTGGGGAGGGGGTTATGGCCTTTGAGTTGAAGTCAAAAGCATTCGAGAATGGTGGAGAAATTCCCAAAAAGTACACATGCCAGGGGCAGGATATATCTCCTCCTCTGGAATGGAGTGGTGCACCAGAGGGTACCAAGAGTTTTGCCTTGATCGTGGACGATCCAGATGCACCTGATCCAGCCCATCCTAGAATGACATGGGTGCACTGGATTTTGTTCAATATTCCAGGTGACATTCATGCCCTTCCAGAGGCCGTTACTCCAAAGGAGCTACCTCCCTCGGTACGATTTGGCCTAAACGACTGGCATCGCCCAGAATATGGCGGACCTTGCCCTCCCATTGGCAGACACAGGTATTTCTTCAAGCTCTATGCCCTGGATACCTTTTTAAATGATTTGGAGTTTCCTACAAAAGCCCAATTGGAAAAGGCCATGAATGGACACGTGCTTGGTCAAGCGGTTTTGATTGGCACATATCAGAAAGACTAGGGTATCAGGCCTTCCACGGCCCCCTTGTACCAAGACAATCAGTGCCTACCTTTAATTTAAGGCAATGATTTTTTTCCTCTTATCTCCATTTAAAAATCCTGAGGGAGGTGTATATGGACAAAGGCAAGTTTGGCAGGCTAGATAGGCTCGTTAAAGAGAAACGTCGTGATCCTTATCAAATAAAGGAAAAGTTTCCAGAGCCTACAGTTTGCACCAGTTGCGGAGCTGTTTTTACTGGAGGGCGATGGGTATGGATGGAAGAGAAGCCCCAGAAGGCGAACAGGGTGCTTTGCCCTGCCTGCAGGAGGATCAAAGAGAAAATGCCTGCTGGCAACATAGTGCTTTCAGGCAGGTTTCTAAAAAGTCATGGCCAAGAAATTCTCAATCTAGTACGCAATGAGGAAAAGGCAGAAAAGGCCTTGCATCCACTTGAACGGATAATGGATATTCATCAAGATGGCGACATCATTGAGATCCACACAACTGGAATCCACCTGGCCAAGAGGATAGGAGAGGCCATAAGGCGCTCATATCAGGGGGATTATCAGCTCGAATATCCAGATGGGGAAAAAAGTGTAAGGATCACCTGGCATCGGGATTAAAATCAGTGCAAATTTGACGTATTGACAGGGTAAGACCGTCAACAATTTGTGCCATTTTCACATAGTCCAGTGTGGCAGGAGTGTCAGTTGGCCTGTGGTAATGTGGGTTTCTGTAAAAGGCGGTATCTGTAATCATTACAGCATTAAAGCCATGTTTTTGAAAGGCCCAGTGGTCGGAAAAGTCGATGCCAATCATTAAGGCCGGGGCATTGAGGCTTTCCACTGGAACCTTACAGTGCATTTGAAAAAGCCCCTTGAGTCTTTGGGTAAAGGCGCGCGATTTTACATTTCCCACAATGGCAATGAAGTTTCCCCTGTCTGGATACATCTTGTTCATTAACGGAAAAGGGTACTTTTGACTTCCAGGCTTATCAGAGAAGTAACCAACCATTTCAAGGCAAATCATTCCAATGAGTTTTTGCCCAATCCTCTTTAAGTGCCTGGCATACCAATAACTTCCCATATTTTTGGTGCGAAAAACTGGAGGCTCTTCCATACAAAAGGCGGCAAATACCACGTTGGATAAATTCATCTTGGCAGCCATTGAGGCAGAGGAGATAAGTGCTGCCACGGCGCTTGCGTTGTCGTCTGCACCGGGAGAGGAGGCAACTGTATCATAGTGGGCGCCAACCACCAAGGTTGGCTCAGTTTGAAGCTCCAAGGGGTTAACCCCAGGGATGGACGCCAGTACGTTGTGATATTCCGTTCCCTTATAAATGACGGATTGAAGATGGGTTACGAGCCCCAGCCCTTTAAAGGTCTCCTGGATGAAGTCCCTTGCCCTTGAGAGTTTTTCTGGCTGTCTAAGGGGCCTAGGACCAATTTCTATGGCGAGTTTCCTCACTATCTTTTCGAGAAACTTAGGATTTGCAGATTCCATTTTTTTTCATTAAGGTATAGGGTTTGCAGTCTTTTTTATCGGCCGAGAGTCAATCTAATAAGGGAAATATAACATGGCTCCTAAGAAAATATTATTGGTTGATGATGATTATAATATCCTGACCGTGTTGAAGATGCGCCTTGAGCTCATGGGGCTTAATGTTACCGCATGTGACAACCCCCTTAAGGCCCTCGATCTGTTTAAGGAGGGGGACTTTGATCTGGTACTTACTGATCAGCGCATGGATGGACTCAAGGGTGTGGAGCTTTTGACGCGAATAAAGGAGCTTGCTCCCTTTACGCCTGTGATAATTATGACTGCATATGGAAAGGTGGACGATGCAGTCATTTCCATGAAAAAGGGTGCCTTTTCCTATTTGGAAAAGCCTGTGGATGCAAATGAGCTCAAGGATATTATTCAGCGGGCAGTTGAGATAAGCAGTATCGAGAGAAGGGTCAGCCTCGAAAGGGAGCTATGGGGAAAGGTTATATCAAGAATTGGAGCCGGGCTCATAATTATTGATCTAGAGGGTAACATCCAGTGGGCCAACAAGTCTGCCGGAGAGTTATTAAATCTCATTCAGCAAATAGGAACTCCCAAGTTGCCCTTTGATGATGAACTAATAAAAAATCTGGTGGCAAGGGACAGAAAGGGCAACTTTGAGTACTATGACGAGGGTACTGGCAAGTGGTTCCTTATTTCCTCTGCCAAAAGGCCTGAAGGGTCTGAGATAGCCGTACTGATACTTGATATCACAGAGTTGAAGCAGGCTCAGGAGGCACTTTTGGATCAACAGCGCCTCGAAGGCATCGTTGAGATGGCAGGGGCTGTTGCCCATGAGTTTAGTCAGCCACTACAGGCCATTTTATTAAACTGCGAACTTTTGCGTTCAAGCCCCTCTCTTGATAAAAAGTCTCTATCTAGGCTTGAAAAGCAGGTGGAATACCTTGGCGAGCTCGTACACAAGCTTACGGATATAACCCGGTATGCAAAGAAGGATTACCCAGGTACTGATGGAATTATAGATTTGCAGCGCGCTGCAGAATAGATTTTTAAAGCATTCCTGTGGATATGGCTTCGGCTATTTCGCCAATTTTTTTTATGTGTTCTTCTAAAAATTCTATTTTTTCTTGCCCAAGCCCCAAGTAGTTTGCCAATACCACTTTATTACAACTAGGGGCCATATTGAGGCCAATGCCCAGTTCGTGACTCAGGTGATCTGCTAGTTGAATGATTGCTCCATCCATATTGAAATGGGGGTGCCCGGGACGAATATGATGACTGGCAATCACCTTTGGGTATACGGGGGGGAGCTCCCAGTTTTTGGCAAGCCAGGCACCTATGACGTTGTGTGGAAAGCCAAATTGTCGTTCTGCGGCTATTAAGGAACATTCATGTTTTTCTGCAAAGCCTTGTATTTTCTGCCATTCCATGGGAAAACTGATGTCCATGACCGCACGGCCCAAATCATGAAGCAGACCGCAGGTAAAGTAAATGTCGGTTTCTTCTAGTTCTAATTCTCCTGCAATGATTCGGCTTATCATTGCAGTGGCAATTGAATGCTCCCAAAACTTTTGTCTGTCAAATCCGCTCTTGGACTTTGTTCCCTTGAAAACACTCGATATGCTAAGGCTCAGGGCAAGGCTTCTCACCTCTGAAAAACCGAGAAAGACTATGGCCCTGTGAACTGTGTTTATTCGGCTTGCAGGATAGTAGGCTGCACAATTTGCCACCTTTAGAAGTTGGGATGAAAGGG
>JAADCZ010000016.1 GCA_013154175.1 Thermodesulfobacteriota bacterium | reverse complement strand
AAGGCAGACGAGCCCAGTTCAAAAGACCGATTCCTCCACCTTTTCCAGACAGTCAAAGAAGACCTTGTAGTTTTGTTTCTTCTGTTCCAGCAGATTTCCTACGATATGGGTCAGGCCGTTGATATCCATTGGGTTTAGAGTGGCATCCATACCCCTTGAAAAGGCATCGTATAAATCATACCGGTTGCCAGCCAAATGGACGTAGATAACAAAGGTCTTTCGTCTCATGTGGGCCGGCATCTCGTTTATGAACTTGGTTATGGCCCCGAGTTCAGCGTCCGGGTCTGGACCGTGCTGATAAAGGACAACCAAGTCAAATATGTTGTATCTGAAGTAGTGCCTGAGCTCGGGCTCATCCTTTACACTTCTTGTTTCGAACCCTGCGTCCGTGAGTTTCTTTTCGATTTCGAGCCTTGCCTGTACCTCCTGACAATAGACCAGGGCGGTGCTGACATCCGGGTCGAAGTATTCCACAGGGGGCTCTTCATTTTGCTGGCCAGTGCCTGTGGCAGGTTTCTGGAAGGTCTGTCTTTTTTTGCTGACCTCAATCTTTTCATTGCATGCAGCGCACTTTACAAAGACCCTGCCAGTGTCTGGCAGCTTGGATTCATCAAGTGAGTATGTCTTACCGCAACTGTGGCAAGTAATTTCCATTTTCTAGCTCCTAGAACTGCTTCAGGTGGTAATCTTCCTCGATTTCCAGGGCGCCAATGTCAGAGGTTTCCTCGCCGCGAGAGGCCTTGATCTTGTCAATACCTTGACGCACCTTGGCCCTGTTGCTTGCATAGGCAAGGGCGGTATTCTCATCTATGAGGCCCTGGTCGAAGATCTCCACGATATGTTGATCAAAGGTCTGCATGTCGTAGGCCTTGCCATTTTCAATGATCTCGTAGAAACTTTTGCCCTCGCGCTCGCCGTTTATGATGGAGTCCTTGACCCTGATGTTGTTCTGCATAATTTCAAAGACTGCAATTCGCCCCCCTTGTTTCTTTGGAAGGAGGCGCTGACCCACTGTCCATCTAAGGGCGTCTGCAAGCCTGAATCTTACCTGCCGCTCCTCGTCTGTGGAGAACATACCCAGAATCCTGTTGATGGTGTGACCGGCACTGACTGTATGAAGGGTGCTGAATACCAGATGGCCGGTTTCAGATGCATTGAGGGCAATTTCTATGGTTTCCCTGTCCCTGATTTCACCCACGAGTATGACGTGGGGTGCCTGACGCAGGGCGGCCCTCAGGCCATTGGCAAAGGTGTCAAAATCCTGTCCAAGCTCTCGCTGGTTGAAGGTGGCCTTTTGGGACTGGTGCACATATTCCACAGGGTCTTCGAGGGTGATGACATGGGCTGCCTCATTGGCGTTTATTTCATTGAGAATGGCTGCAAGGGACGTGGTCTTTCCTGTTCCAGTGGCACCTGTAAATAGGATGATGCCGTTTTTTTCCTTGGCCATCTTTCTGAAACACTCAGGAAGGCCAAGCTCATCGATGGTGGGAACCTTGTTTTCCAGCCGGCGCATGACAATGCTGTAGGTTCCCTTTTGAGAAAAGACATTGACACGAAATCTGGGGCCGTTATCCAGGTTGTAGGAAAAGTCGCAGGAACCGTGTCTGAAAAGATCTGCAAGGAGTCGTCTGTTGTTGTCAATGAGTGCCAGGGCGAGTTGCTCTGTCTGGTAGGGAACCAGGGTTCCAGTTTTGAGGACAGGTTCTGCCTCATGCAGCTTTCCGTCTGCTGCCACCTGGCACGGCTTTCCTACTGTAAAGTTTAGGTCCGAGATCCTGGGATGGCTAGTTAGCATCTCCTGGAGTACCTGGTTGAGTTCCGCCTGTCTCATATCTTATCCTACCTCTGTAAAGTCTGCTGGAGCACTTCTGGCAAAGGGTTTGAATTTCGCCTTGTCGACACACTTGGAGTAGGCCTCGTCTGGGTCGATCCACCCCTTTTGTAGAAGGTCCATGATGGCGTCATCGAGGGTCTGCATTCCATATTTTTTCCCTGTCTGCATGGAGGATGGTATCTGGTAGGTTTTTCCCTCCCTGATGAGATTTCTGACAGCAGGGGTGGCTATCAAGATTTCAAAGGCGACACAACGCCCTGGAATGTCGATGCGTTTGAACATGGTCTGGGAGATGACGGCCCTGAGTGCGTCTGCCAGGGTCGCCCTGACCTGGGGCTGCTGATGGGTTGGAAAGATCTCGATGATCCTGTCCACGGTCTTTGCTGCACTGATGGTGTGCAATGTGCCCATAACCAGGTGACCCGTCATGGCAGCCTCTATTGCAAGGGAGATGGTCTCCAGATCCCTCATTTCACCAACCAGTATGATGTCTGGGTCTTCACGGAGGGCGCCTCGAAGGGCAGCACTGAAGGACTTGGTGTGGGTGCCGACCTCCCTGTGGTTCACCAGGCAGCTTTTGTGTTCATGCACGAATTCGATGGGGTCTTCAACAGTGATTATGTGGTCCTTCCTGTTTCGGTTTGCATGGTCCAGGATGGCTGCAAGGGTGGTTGATTTACCACTTCCCGTAGGGCCTGTTACCAGGACGAGCCCTCGAGGCAGCATGGCAAGCTTGGTCATCACCTCCGGAAGCCCAAGCTGTTCAGCAGTCATGATGCTGCTTGGAATTTCCCTGAATACCGCACCAACACCATTTTTCTGCATGAAGTAGTTGGCACGGTAACGGGCAAGCCCAGGGATCTCATAGCCGAAGTCGACGTCTCCGGTTTCTTCGAAGTGTTTGATCTTGTCCTCTGGGGCTATCTCATAGAGCATGGCCTTGAGTTCATCGTTTTCCAGGGTCTTGTATTTGACCCTCTGGATGTCTCCCCTGATCCTGATAATGGGTGGTGAGCCTGCCACCATGTGGAGGTCAGAGCCTCCCTGCTCGTGCAACAATTTGAAAAAGGCATCTATTTTGGCCATATGCTAGCAGCACCTCCTAAAATGGCTCTTGATTTGCATTGAGAAATGTCGTTTGATCGGCCACAGGCCCCCTCACTCAGTGGCCTTGAGCTGGTCATTTATTCTATCGGCAACAATATGGAAAAAATGAAAAGACAAGAGGAGTATCATGCTCTCAGGTGATCAATCTGTAATAGAGCTAAGGGAGGTGCAGAAGAAATATGCACCAGACATAGTGCCCTTGGAAAATGTGAACCTCACCATCTCCAAGGGAGAGTTCGTTTTTTTGACAGGTCCAAGCGGTGCTGGCAAATCCACGTTCCTGCGCATGTTATACAAGGCCGAAGAGCCCACAGGCGGAACGATAATCATCGACGGTGTGGATCTTTCAAGCCTTTCCAAGTCCCAAATTCCCCAGCTTAGGAGAAAAGTGGGGGTAATCTTTCAGGACTTCAAGCTGCTCTATCACAAGAGTGTTTTTGAGAATGTGGCCCTGTCCCTCGAGGTACTCGGGTTCAAGAAGGACCAGCTGGCCAACAGGGTGAGGCAGGTAGTGGAGGGGGTTGGACTTTCCAGCAAACTCCACAGGAAGGTGGTTCAACTCTCTGGAGGTGAACAGCAGCGTGTGGCCATTGCAAGGGCAGTTGTGAATAGACCCCCCATCATCCTGGCCGACGAACCAACAGGGAATCTGGACAGAAAGCGGACGATGGAGGTTGTCACCCTCATGGAGGAGCTAAACGCCAGGGGGGCAACCATAATCTTTGCAACCCATGACGAGACGCTATTTAAGAACACCCACAGACGGGTGCTTTACATCAAAGACGGCAAGATAGAGGAACGCTAATATGCCACTTGGAATAATTTTTAAACGGGCATTTCGAGACATAAGGCAGAATCTGGTCACCCACATCATGACCACCATTGTGGTGGCCCTCACCTGTCTGGTTTTTATCTTCTTTAGCATCTTTTCCCTGAACCTTCAGAGAATTGCAGACCGTTTTGGCAGGGAACTGGCCATTGTGGTTTACCTGAAGAAGGACATCCCTCAAAACAAGATTCCCTCTCTCTATCAGAAGATTACCTCCATGAAGGAGGTAGAGAAGGTAAAGTTTATCTCTTCTGAAGAGGCATTTAAAAGGCTTGAAAACTACTTCAAGGATGAAAAGGAGGTCCTTGAAGGCGTGGACCCCCTGTTCCTGCCCCCTTCCTTTGAGATACAGATCAACAGGGCCGTCTACAATCCCAGCCGCGTAAGGGCAATGGCCAAGGAGCTTGCCCAGTGGCCAGAGGTGCAAAAGGTCCAGTACGGAAAGGAATGGGTGGACAGGCTCGAGTCCTTCTCAGAAGCCGTTCGGGCCGCAGTGATTGCAAGCGCAGTGCTGCTCTTGGTAACTGCCGCCTTTGTGGTATCAAACACCATAAAGCTCACTGTTTATGCACGGCAGGATGAAATTGAGATTATGCGGCTGGTCGGGGCCACAAATGGTTTCATCCAGGGGCCTTTTCTTCTCGCATCCTTCATCCAGGGGGTAACGGGCTCGCTGGTTGCCCTGATTGTTGGGCTTTTTTGCTACAAGTATGTATATGGCATCATTGGTCAGACCGAGCTCATAAAGAGCTTGGATCTTCAATATCTGCCGCCTTCATACATGGCTGTGATAGTTTTGGTCAGTGGCTTTTTCTGCATGATAGGGACCGCCATGGCCCTCAGGAGGTTTTTGAAGCTGTGATGAAAAACAGGCTCTGGCTGGCAACGGTCACGGTGTTTTTGCTGGTTGTTACACTGGTTGGCCCATTAGGGGCTGGTGCAAATATAATTCAGGAGGAACTGACGACTCGTCAGAAGAAACTGTCCTCCATTGAAAAGTCCCTCAAACGCAAGAAGAGGGTAGAGCGGAAGCTCAAGAAGGAGCAGAGGGACGTTCTTGCTGACATCCAGGAGCTGGATAGAAAGATTGCCCTTCAGTGGCAAAGCCTGCAACAGGCCAAGAAAGACTGGACCGATGCAGAGCTTCAGCTTGATCGTACGAGAAACGAGCTTGAACAGATGCGGCGCAGGGCCGCCGCCCTAAAAAACAACATTGAGGTACGTCTCAACGCCTTTCGTCAGATGGGGGAGATAGGAGTGCTCAACATCCTCCTTGCTGCCGACTCCATTCCCAATCTCCTGGCCAGGCAAGAGTACCTCAAGATGATTGTGAATAACGACCAGGCCAAGCGCAGGGAGTATGCAACCCTGTTAAAGGAGCTGACCAAAAAGGAAAAGGAATTAAAGGATCGTCAAATACTTCTAAAGGCGGTTTCCACGAGGCTTGAAAAGGAGGCCCTTCTCCTCGAGGAGAGAAAGGCGGAAAAGGAACGGTATCTTGAGTCTCTCAAGAAAAAGAGATCGAGATACCGGCGCATGATAAGTCAGCTGGAGCGGGCACGTCGGCGCCTTACCAAGGTCGTAGAGGAGCTGACCATGAAGGCCCGGGCAACGAGCAAGGCCCTCGAGCCCGTGACCCAAGAGAGTCAGTTCGACTTTAGGGCCCAGAAGGGGAGGCTCAATTTGCCTGTCCCTGGAAGGGTAATTATCTTCAGCAAGAAACGCACTAAGGGAATTGCCGTGGAGTGTCCCTGGGGCACAGAGATTAGGGCCATCTTTGACGGCAAGGTCGTTTTCAACGATTCACTTCCTGGCTATGGACGTGTCTTCATTGTGGATCATGGCAACGGGTATATGAGTCTCATAGCCCAGGGCCAGAGCTTTAAGAAAAAGGTTGGGGATGAGGTGGCAGAAGGAGAGGTCGTCGGTCTGTCCGGCGGAGGGCCGTGGGTTTCAGAAGGGGTTTATATTGAGATAAGGCACAATGGCAGGCCCCTTACGGCCAAGTACTGGTTTGACCTTAGAGGTATTGAAATAGTGCGAAGATAGAGTAAATAGTAATGCGTTCAATTTAATTCAGAAATTATCTGGTCACCCGTTCATAAGGGAGTTGAAAATGAAGTTTAAGCGCTCAAGTATACTTTTATACCTTTTTTTCAGTCTTGTGGTAATTGGCCTCACAGCCGTTGCCATATACATAAATCCTGCCAACCTTGCCGTTGCCAAGGATGACGAGAATACCACGTATCACCAACTCAAACTCTTTTCCCAGGTGCTTGATCTCGTAGAGCGAGATTATGTGGAGCCTGTAAAACCCAAAAAGCTTATCTATGGGGCCATTCAGGGCATGCTCAGCTCCCTGGACCCTCATTCCGCCTTCATGAAGCCAGAGGATTTCAAGGAGCTTCAGGTGGAAACCAAGGGGAAATTCACGGGAATCGGCATTGAGATAACAATAAAGGATGGTGTCTTGACAGTGGTTTCCCCCATTGAGGGCACCCCTGCCTTCAAGGCTGGCATTCAGGCCAATGACAAGATCTTGAAGATAAATGGAAAGAGCACCAAGAACATGACCCTTATCCAGGCAGTTAAGCTCCTGCGGGGGCCAAAGGGAACCACGGTGACCATTTCCATTTATCGAAGCGGCTGGAACAAACTCAAGGATATAAAGCTCGTCAGGGATGTGATCCCCATCAAGAGTGTTCGGGCAAAGAGCCTCGAGGATGGTTATGGCTACGTCCGCATCACCAATTTCCAGTCCAAGACTGAACGGGAACTCCAGAAGGCCCTGAGAAAGCTCGAAGGCAAGAAGGGTCTCAAGGGGTTGATTCTCGATTTGAGAAATAATCCAGGGGGGCTGCTGGATCAGGCAGTGGCCGTTAGCGATGAATTTCTGGAATCTGGGCTCATTGTCTACACAGATGGCCGTCTGGAAGATTCCAAAATGAAGTTCTACGCCAAACCCAACAGAGTTCATCACAACTACCCGCTGGTCGTACTGGTTAATGGCGGCAGTGCAAGCGCTTCAGAGATTGTCGCAGGGGCACTTCAGGACAACAAGAGGGCAGTGATCGTTGGAACCCAGACCTTTGGAAAGGGCTCTGTGCAGACCATAATCCCCTTGGAAGGTGGCGCTGCCATCAGGCTTACCACAGCCAGATACTATACGCCAAGTGGCAGGTCCATTCAGGCCAAGGGTATTACCCCGGACATCGAAGTACCCTTTGTGCCCCCCAGTGAAACCAGTGAAGAAAAGGATGTGTTTCACTTCATAAAGGAGAAGGATTTGGAAGGGCATCTCAAGGGTGTTGGCGAAGACAACAACAAGGATGAGACAGGCGATAAGAAACATACTGAGACCGAAGCAGAGAAGATGCTCAAAAAGGATAATCAGCTCAGGGAGGGGCTTAGAATACTAAAGGCCTTTAATATCTACAAAGAGCTGAAAATACAGGGGGCCAGCTAACAGGCAGGTGTCTTCAACGCCAAAGAAAAAGAAGAAGAGGCCGGCCTCCAAACAGAAAAAGGGCCCGAAGCCAAAAAGGTTTCCGGGCCTTTTTCTTCATATAATTCTCTTTCTGTTCCTGGCACTTCCCCTGACAATAACATTTCTGGTTCCACGGCCTCCGGTAAGCAACATTGAGAAACCGCCCTTTGAGGATTTCTCAAAACCCCCTCCCAAAGAGCCAAAGCCACCCAAGAAGCCCACTAAGAAAATCCATAAACCAGTGAAGCATCTGCCCCTGGTGGCCATCATCATCGATGACATGGGCTATGACTATGCAACCGATAAAAGATTCATTACCCTGGAAGCCCCTCTCTCCTTTGCCTTCTTGCCCTATGGACCAAATACCAAGAGACTGGCAAGGCTGGCACATTCGAAAAGGAAAGACGTCCTGGTTCATCTTCCCATGGAGCCTGACAACAAGGCTTTTGATCCAGGGCCGGGTGTCCTTACCTTGGATATGGATGTGGATTCCCTTCTGGAGACCCTTGGGCAGGATATAAAACAGGTGCCAGGTGCCATTGGGGTCAATAATCATATGGGTTCACGCTTCACCCAGGATCGCCGGGCAATGGAATATGTGCTTGAATACATAAAGGACAGGGGGCTTTTCTTCATAGACAGCCGAACCACCAAAAAGACCGTAGCCATGGAGGTTGCCAGGGCCCTGGGCGTGCCCTGCGGGGAGAGGGCCGTCTTTCTGGATCATTCTGACAACAAAAGGGAGATAGAACGAGAGCTGAGGCGTCTTATAAAGGTGGCCAAGAGGGAGGGGGCGGCCATTGGTATTGGGCATCCCCACAAGATTACCTATGAGGTTTTATACAGATATTTGCCCCTAATGTTGAAGGAAGTCAGGCTTGTCCCAGTGCATAAGCTTGTTCATGTCGGGGCCCTTCAAGGCCAGCGACAACATCCATGAGTTCCCTGCAGTGTTTTTTCACCACTTTTGCCATAAGTGAGGCATCCACCCTTCCAAGTGTTGTGTGGCAGTGGATAATGGCCTCATAAATGCTCATGAGGTCTGATATGTCTAGGGATGAGACGAGGTCGAGGAAGGTGTCTGTTGTGCCTTGGGGAAGTCTTCCCTCGAGTTCCAAGCTCCAAAGACCGTCCAGATAGCCCTCCATTGCATCCTTTAGAAGGGTCTTGCATGCAAAGAGGTAGGAACCGGTGCCTGCCTCTCTGTCGATGCGCACAGTGAGGGCAGTGTCCAAGAAGTGATAAAGGATCATGGCCAGGGCCTTGTTGCTACTGTTTTCTGGAATGAATTCCAGCCAGGGTGAGCCATAAAATCTCACTGTCGTGAGTTTGACAGATACTCGCCCGTGGCCCTGGGGGGAGGCGATGAAGTCACCGGCACAGTTGCTCCAGAGCCAGATGTGACAAAGTTGATTTGCATCCAAAGAAAGGGCAAGGCAGAAACCTATTCCTTTAAAGAGTGCAAGGCATTGATTGGTGGTCAACTCCACCTCTCCCTTGCCTGGCACCCATAGGCAGATGTGGATGTCATCCCTAAGGTGCCATTCCCAGTGGTTATCGAGCCACTGGGTTACGGAAATTGCCATGAGGTGGCTCCTTGCAGACGGGGCAGAAGGGAGGCTTCCAAATAAGAATGGTACAGGAACAAAGGTTACATGGAGCTTCCTGGTTAGAAGACAAAGATTCTGGAAGTCCCTCTTTAGAAGCTCTTGGCTCCTGGTGGCAGTAGAGGCGCAAAAGTCCACGTGGCCCTTGTCACTTCGAAAGATGCAGCGGGCAATCTGGTAAAATGTTCCAAGTTTTTCACTTACGATTTCCATCCTGTTGAAATCCCGGATGCGGATCTTGCCCACTGACTTGTTGTAGATCCTCAGGAGTGTATCTTTTCTCTTTTGAAAAAATGCATCCAGAAGTTTGAAATAATCCCTTAGGGTGACAGCCTTCTGGGTTTGACTTGGCGACAGAGGTTTGTCCCAAAGCTCGTCAGGCACAGGCACGATGCCACTTGGTGTGGCAAAGAGGTATTTGGTGGGGGCCATGATATTACCCTAAATGGGTTGTGTTACTTGTTATTTGACAAGGAAACCAAGGAACTACTAATATCTTTTTACCCCTGGTATCTGAAATGACAAGGGACTTTTTGTGGTTTTGGAGAAATTAGATGAAAGATAATGAAAAGGCTAAAAAATATGGTGAGGCTGAAATAGCCAAGGCGCGTCTCGAACCCTGGCCCAATCCGTCGCCAGAAAGGGACTATCTTATTGAAATATCCTTTCCTGAGTTTACATGCCTGTGTCCAAGGTCTGGGTACCCTGACTTTGCCACCATCAAGATAAGTTACACCCCAGGGGAATTTATTGTGGAGCTCAAATCCCTGAAGTTGTTTCTTAACAGTTTCAGGGACGTGTATATTTCCCATGAAGAGGCCACGAACAGGATTTTCAAGGAGCTTTATGAGACAATCAAGCCCAAATCCCTAAAAGTGGTGGGTGACTTTCACCCCCGCGGAAATGTTCATACCGTAATCACCGTTGAAGAAGGAGGGCCTATAAAGAGCTGATATTTCCATGCCGGAGCGGAAGTGTGCAGAGGTATCTTTTGCGCCAAAATGGTGAAGATGGGTGTGATTCAGGGTTTCAGGCCAGGCACAAAATAAGATATTGAGTTTTGGAAAAGTCCAAACTAAGCAGTTGCGATTTTTTGAGCAGGGTCAAGAGTTCAGGACGGATTCCACCTTGTCCTCGAGTTCCTTTTTCTCTATTGGCTTTACACAATACTCCTTGGCCCCAAGGGCAAGGGTCTGTCTAGCAGTGTCTATGCTGGGATAACCCGTTAGCATCATGGCCTTGATGTCGGGGTTGATTTTTTTCATCTCTTCAAGGACTTCAACCCCTGTCATCTTTTTCAACTTTATATCTAGGATCGCAAGGTCAACCTCGTTGTCCCGCACGTAATCGATGGCCTCTTCCTCTTCGGTAAAGGGCATGACCTCATGCCCCTTTTTTTCAAGGATCTTCTTTATGAGAATGCCAGCATCTCTTACATCATCCAACACTACAATCTTTGCCATGATCTTTTGCCCCTCTAGGTACTACCGCACTGCAGCCGAGTGTGTGGGAACTCCTTTCAAAACCCATTGATATTTTTATTTCACTAAGAGGGCTTGATGTCAACATGTTTCAGGTAAGTGATTTTTTTCTTTAATGTTTCTTCCATCTCGTCTATCTTTGCCCCGACGGTACGGGTGACCCTGTTGGCAAAAGCTGCGCAAAACTGCAGGAAGTCCCCAAAGTCGTGGATGTCTTCGAAGTCTTCCCTGAGGCTGTCTTCCATCTCCTTTACGAGAAGGTAGCCATTGAGTTCCACTTCAGCACGAACGTAGTGCGAGTCTGGAGTGATAACTATCATGCGAATGTCCTTGATGTCTTCCACCAGGGGGAAGGCCTCTATCTGACGCCTCACTTCTTCCTGCAACTCCTCTGGAGACGCCTTTTCAATCAGGTATTCAAGGTTTTCCTTGATTAGGATAATGGCGATGATAGCCAAGATGATTCCAACGAGTATCGAACCCGCCGAGTCCCAGTAGGTTTCGTGGGTAAGTTTGGTGAGGATGATGGCCAGGGCAGCAAGCACGAGGCTGAACAGGGCGGCGCCGTCTTCGAGAAGTACTGCCAAATTGGCTGTGTCCCCTTCCTTTCGATGATGCAGGGCAACATAGAAGGAGTAGCCCTCGGCAATGAAGGAAATAAGGAGTACCCAGAAGGTCCACTGGTTTATTTCTGGCTCATGGTGATGAATGAGGCTCATGATTCCATGATAGATGGTGACACCTGCACCAACAAAGAAGATGCCGCATGCTGATATGAGCCCCCAGACAAATCTTTCCTGGCCACGCCCGAAGGGGTAGTCCTTGGAAGGGCCTATTTTGCTGCGTTTAAGTCCCACTAGAAGCAGGGCCTGGTTGGCAGTGTCCGCTGCAGAGTGAATTGCCTCGGCAAGCATGGAGGCACTGCCTCCCATGATGCTTACGATAAACTTCAAGATACAAACTGTAAGGTTAGCGATTATGGCGATTTGAACCGAATGCATTGTTAGAAAAATATCTCCTTCCCAATTGAAAAACTATTTGCCCATGTGATGAAATCCAAGTTTCATCCTGTTCCATTCAACTGGCACCAGAGGCCCTGAAACAAGCTCGATCTCCTTGGAAACACCACTTTTGTCCTTTCTCAAAACGGTAATCTTGGCCTGTTCTCCCTTCTTTTTGAAGAACAGTTCCAGTTTCAGGTCATATATATCCTTAACCGGGTTTCCATCCAATGCCGTTATTACATCTCCCTTCTTCAGACCTGCCTTTGCCGCAGGGCTGTCGGGCACCACGGCCTCTACTGTCAGTTTGTTTTCCCCAACGAGGACAACACCAAGTTTTGGCAGAAACGGCTCCTTGACTTCAGGGGCATACAGAAACAGATCTGCCATGGATGGATCAAGAGGGGCCGGCTGATTGAAAAGGGAGATTGCCTGCCTGAGATGCGGCATCCTCCTTTTTACCCGTGAAGGAATCCCGTAGCCATATTCAACATGGCCACCACCAACTATTATCACCATCTTTCTATCAGGATGGTTTTCCAAATAGTCAGCGATACTTTGGGCCATGGTTTCGTCCCATGCTATTTGTGCCTGATAGAAATGGTCGAAGTCGTCGAGCTCGCCCTCGTCCTGGTGCGCTGAATAGATTTGCCTGAGATAGCGTTTGTAGAGTTCATTTTCCAGATTAAGCTCTTCTGGAAGCTCTTTTCGTTCTTCAGGGCTGAGGCTTGAAAGCCCGGATCTTGCTATCTTTTTAGAGACTTCAGTTCGAAGATTAAGGGCCACGAGGGGGATGCCCTTTGCCTTACAAAACTCTACGATGGGCCTGTAAAAGTGGTAGTTGAAGGCCCATCTCTTGAAATATTGGGTCTTGTCAAGGAACTGCTTCTCATCAATGCGTCCAGCCATGTAGTCGTCAATTATGTTCTGGAAGGGCCTTTGAAACATCTCCATTCCCACTGCCAATGGCGCCTTGCGGGAAAGTGCCTCAATGATCTTGAGCTGAACCTGATGGATGCCCTCCTGGTCATGTTTTTCCCCAAGGTATATGACCTGATATTTGTCTAGGCCTTGAATTATTGAATCCATGAAATCTATCTTTTGGGAAAAGATTCCAGAAACTTCAGGGGTGACCTCCAGGGCGAGGCCCTTTTCGTATCCAGCCGAGGATTTCTCCTGGATTAGTCCATGCTGGAATTTCAAAAAGGCATATTTGCCATAATGGGGCAGTTTGTGGATTACGGGCTCCAGTTCCTTTCTGGAGGACGCCTTGAGGGAGGCAGCAACCTGGTGCGGATTTAGAGGGTTGTTTCTCACCTTTACCACGACCCCGTTTTCTGGCACCTGGCTTTTTCCTGTAAATGCCTCTAGTCTGCCACTTGTGGTGCCGAGTACCAGGAAGGAGCCTTCCTTGAGCATTTCATGTTTGAGTTTGTCTCGCTCTATGAGGTCGAAGCCCTTTGTCTTAAGAAATGAGACCATAGGAGCATAGAGGTCTTTTTCTTCCTTTGATGGCAATATCAAAAATCTTTTTTCAGCACCAAAGAGCCTGGCGAGGGAAGGGGGGAATTCCTCCAGGGCGAGATCCCGCATGATATTGAAACCAGGGTCAATCACCACTAGGCGCGGCCAGCCCGAGACGGAGAACTCAGAGGTGGTTTTGAAGCCCTTCGTTTTGACTGTAAAGGTCTTTGAACTTGTCGAGGTAAGGATTCTAACTGGCACATCCAGCTCGTAGGGTTGTTCATTTTTCTGGACGATGGTGATTTTTACCTTGAAGCTCCCGTCCTCTTGTTTCTCTTCTGTTGCGCCCTCTAGGGCAAGGTGCGGTACATCCTTTCGTGAGAGCCACTGCTTGAAAAAAGCCGAGAGGTCACGCTGCATGGCCTTTGAGAATACCCTTTGAATGTCATCCCAAGAGGCTTGTTTGAATCTGTATTCCTTGGAAAGGGACGAGAGGGCCCCAAAGAAAGTTTCGTCCCCAGCCATCTTCCTCAGCATGTGGAAGACCATTGCGCACTTTCCATATCCGATGGCCTTGGAGACGCGGTCGAAACGAAATTGGAACTGACTCAACGGAAAGGCATTTGATGGGTGCACGTAGCTTTTGTAGTCCGCCAGGATGTCATGTCTGTATTCCAGGCCCTTGCCTGCCTTTTCCTGGTTGAGATAGTCTGCCATGTAGGTTGTCAGACCTTCACACCAGTTGCCACCTTGAGGTGCGACAAAGACAGAATTTCCAAACCATGAATGGACGAATTCATGGATTAGGGAGACGTCTGCCACAAAGGGCTTGTCTATTATTTGAGAGCCTAGAAGGGTTATAGTGGGTACTGTCACACCAACTGGCAGTGGAGTTTCCACAACCTGAAATCTCCTAAATGGGTAAGGGGAGATGAGTTTGTCATAGCTTGCCACCGCCTTTGCCAGGGTGCCTAGAAACTTGTCTGCAAGTTCTTGGCGTTCCTGCAACAGATAAACAGACAGGGTAACTCCATTTGTCTTTAGTTCCTTTTTAAAAAACTTTGCAGCAACCAGGGTAATGGAACGCCTTGGTTCATCAAAAATGAAGGTCACCTCTTTTTTGTTCCCACCTTGGCCCTTCGATATGATTTCATCTGCCTCTGAGACAGGGACAAAATCTTCATCGAGGCGAAGCTTCAATCTATAGGTTGAAAGACCAGGCAGGCGTGGATGCCACGGGCCTGTCAACAATATGTACCTGGAAGATATAAAATCAGGGCCTCCTGAAGGGTCCTTGAACGAAGGCCTTTTCCCAACGACAGTTTCAAAGGCGATATTTACTTGTTCCTCACCCGAAAGTCCCTTTGTCAAGAGCTCGATTGCATGGTCATTAAGTTTAAAGGCCAATTTTTTACCAGAGATCGTGGTGATTCTTATAATTTTGGCAGAGCCTGGAATGACTTTGCCCTCTGCCAAGTTGGATAATTTTGTTTGGGCAATGCCGGTAATACGAGGATTTCCCGGCTTCAGGGTGACGCTTACCCTCATATCCACTAGGGATGTGTCGCTAGTGGCAAATGAGTTGCTTGCGAAAAACAGGGAAAGAAAAAGGGGGCAAAGGATTTTAAACAAGGGTGACGTCATGTCGTTGTCTCCACAAGGTTTTTTCAATTTTGAGGTCTTTTCAATTATAAAGCAACATAAAGATTCCGGCTGCTATAATGACACTTATGACTCGAAGGGCCTGGCCCACAAGGAGAAGGGCCAGCCCCAGGGAAGGGGTGTAAATGCCCAGATAGCGGGGCAACTGGTGTCTGAGTGCCCTAATTGGAGTGGCAATGATATTTCCTAGGACCAAGGCCATAACCGTTTGCTTGACGGTTAGAACGCCCTCCTGGAGCATTGCGCCAGCAGCGGCTGCCCCTGCGGAAAACTCGGCTACGATGCTGAATACCACCACAGAGATGCCCTCAACGGGGATTGCATTGGTTTTGAGCAGATTGGCAGCCATGTGTTGGAGCATGTCAAAGAAGCCGTGCAACCTCAGCAGGACCACCAGCATATAAATGGGAACGGTGTAGAGAACGATATAGGAAAGCCTTTGGGTCAGATACTTTTTGAAAAGTTCCAGCACTCCAGCCCTTGGTTTTTCATCCTGGGCGGTCTGTTCAGAGGTTTCCCCATGCCGGGTTTTTTTCAAGAGAATGCGTCCAGCCAAAATTACCATGATCGTCCGTATGATGGCGGCCAGAAAGGTGATGGCCATGTACAAGATTCCAGCTTCCTGGGCCAAGGGCACTATTATGGCAAAGGTGACAGGGAGGTGTAGAAAATAGGAAGGAAGGCCCACATTCAGCAATGCAGAGAGAAACATCTCCCTTTTTGATATTTTTCCCTCCTTATAGGCATTCCAAAGCATTGTGTTGGCAGCTATGCCAGATAGAAAGGCCGTCGTGAATGCAGTGGCGCTCCAGTCACTTAGGTTTCCAAGGCGCACCAGCGGGCGAGAAATGGCGGCCACCATTTTGGACCACCCCTTTGCCTCTATGACTGCAGTCAGATAGAGGGTGAGTGCCATGATGGCAATGAGACGGAAAAGCGGGATGAAGACCCTGGAGGCTATGAATGAAAGGTCGAATCCCGTATCCCGCAAGAGCACGGCAAAGAGGAACAGGGCCGTAAAGATCCAAAAGAGGATGCCCAAAGTTTTTTTTGTGCCACTTCGACTCTTTGCCATGTAGGAAGTTTAAGCAGCTTGGGCAGTGAATAAAAGAAAAAAATGAAAAATCTTTACAATGGCAATTGGTGACCTAAATTTTTGTACATGAGAATCCTCATCGTACAGCCCACTCATTTCGTAAAACCCTTTAGTAAACGTCTTTATAAGTCGAAATCGAGGGCCCTTGTTCCCTTGACCCTTCCATATCTGGCTGCTCTCGTGCCTGAAGGCCATGAGATAAAACTGGTTGATGAACAGATAGAGGAGCTCGACTTTGATGAAGAATGCGACTGCGTGTTGATTACGTCCACAATCCTGACATCCTTCAGGGCGTACGACATTGCAGACCGGTTCAGGGCAAGGGGGATACCAGTCGTTATAGGTGGCCCACACTGCACCTTCTATGGCGATGAAGTCCTAGAACATGCCGATGCCATAGTGGTAGGCGAGGGTGAGACACAAGTGCCAGAAGTAATAGGGCACCTTGAGAGCGGAGGCCTTAGAAAGAAGGTTTACAAGGCAGCTCAACTGCACGATTTAAAGGGATTGCCCTTTCCCCGCTATGATCTGCTTAATCCAAAAGTCTTTTCTCGCTTCCCAACATATTCGGTCCAGACCACTAGAGGCTGCCCCTATAGATGTGAATTCTGCGCTGAGAGATACCATCTTGGGGAAAAGTATCGAATGAGACCAGTGGACGAGGTTATTGAAGAGATAAAACAGACCGGTTCCAAGCAGATATTTTTTGCAGACAGTACCTTTGCCGGGAATAGGGCCAGGACAATGGAGCTGATGGAAAGGCTCATACCTCTGAAGATTCGCTGGTCAACCCTTTGGAACACCTTTAGATGTCTCGATAAGGAATTTATGGAGTTGGCCAAAAGGAGCGGACTTCTCCACATCAACATGGGGGTCGAATCCATCAAGAAGGATACCCTCAAGACCATGAACAAGAAGACCACGCCGGCAGATCGCCTTGAGGAGGTTGTCCGAATCCTGAGAAGGCTTGGAATAAGCTTTTCCTTCAACCTGATATTTGGTTGGGATACGGATACTCTTGAAGACTTCGATGCCACCTTGGAGTTTTTAATCAAAAACAAGGTACACGTGGCCTTCTTCAATGTATTTTCACCCCATAAGGGAACAAAGATTTATGAAAGGTATTTGAAAGAGGGCAGACTCATAGATCCCCATAATATGGGCAGATGGCCAGGGATAATAGCTGAAATCTACCCTAAAAATTATACCCCACAGCAGCTCGAGGAGAATGTGCTGCGTCTTTACAGGGAGTTTTATTCATGGCCGTCCATGCTCAAAAGGTTGCCACCACCAGTCACAAAGGCCTATATTGCATCTTGGTTCATGAATCTTCAGGAGAGAAAACTGTATAGGGGTAATACCCATCGGGCCAATTTCGACGGCATCTAATCTTTGCTTGCCATTGTGGAAGCTGCTGATGTAAAATGAGTCTGGAAGTCCAACGAAGGATCAGGAGATAAACTGCATAAATGGGAAAACTACTTCCATTCAAAAAGATAGCCGGTGCCTCAAAAAGGAGGACACGCCGGCTGGAAAAGATCAAGGAGGAACTTCTCCTCTACCACGGCATAGATCTGGACAAGCTTATTACCGCAGAGCCGGCCACGACACTGACCATTGACGAATTCGAGCTTTTAACAGACAAGATACTGGAAACGATAGATGCCTTTTGCGAAGAGCATCCCTCGACCACCATTCACGACATCCTTTACACCCTAGAAAATGTAAAAGAAATAATTAAGGACACTGTTGACGAGGGAGATTAAGGCAGGGGTTTCGTACCTTGAAATGCCATCAAAGTGGATCCACCTCTATGGTGGCTGCCTCTTCGTGTCTTAGACTGACGTGATAGCCCTTTACCAGATATTCGACAGGGTCTTTCAGGGGTGCATACTTTATTACTTCGACTTCGGCCCCAGCAACGAAGCCCATTTCCAGGAGCCTCTTTTTAAAGGGCCCTTTTGCATTGATTTTTCTTACTATTCCTTTTTGTCCGGTCTGTAGATCATCAAGAGTCATTTCTGGTTTCCCTGTCTGGTGAAAATTTGTACAGATGTTTCAGAGGCGTATTAACATAGCACCCCTTGCCTGCTTAAACAACTTGAAGGTTGCCGAGGCCGTACATTGAGAAGAGGCCTGATCGAGGGCTATGTCTCGATTTGCGTTTTCAGTGTCAGAGGATTCAAGGGCCTTCAGTCCAAGCTAAGGGGTTTGTTCGTAAAAATTGCAAGGCAACAGGTGAAGTTCACCACTTCGAGGCCCTTGATGTTTTGCCATTTGCACCTTTAAGAAGGGAAGTAGGCATTGCCCTTTTCAAGGAAGGGATGTTCGGGGCTTTGTTCCAGATGGTTTTTAGTCAATCATTTATCTTGATCTAGTATCCCAGAAACAGCTGTTGATGAGTTCGTTGATTGCCCTTTTCTGATCCATGGAAAGCTTGCCAAACTTGATGCCCAGCAGGTAAGACAGGCCCTTTTTGCGGGTCCAGGCAACCTTGCCCTTGACTTTGGATGGCGGTCTAGTAGGAATTATCACAGTGACCTTCTCGCCTGGTTCTATAGGCCGTCCACATTCCATGCATAGTCCACCCATGCTAATGTTGACTATGGAGTTGGAGCAGACAAAAGCACCAGTGCTGAATGCTCCTTCCAGGACGACATTGAATCGTTGATGGCGTCTTTGTTCTTGTGTCATCTTAATGGCCCTTGATAGATTTTGTGAATTAGTGAGTGGTGTTATGTCTCAATCTTCTTATCGTCTCGACTTGGTCTGCCTTGAATGCCCAACGCCATGTTGCAGACACGTGAAGCACCTGCCCTATCTTGGAGAATGTTCCAGCAGGGTTTTTGAAACATTTTTGCTTGGCGCATTTCCCCTCTTTGGACTTATAGACCAAGCAAACCAGGGTGTACCCTTGTTTGCCATGGAATGGATCGTGCCAGGTGAGCTGGATAGATGCCCGGCCTATGACCACCATGGCTTGTGTACCATTTATGATGATAGGCCGATTTCGTGTAGAAATTTTCCTCTTATAAATCCTGAGGGCACTCTTCATGATTTCTGCCCCTTTGCTGAGAATTTTAAAGAGGCCAAGTTCATTGATTCAGACTTTCCCCCTAAGGCTCAAGACATTGATTTGCACCTTAAGAACATTCTTGTTCAAAAAGGGATGGACGCCTTGGCAGAAGTGATTCATGAGGCAAAGCCCTCCAATCTGCCATTACTTTTTAACAGTGTGTGGGCCTTGATGTTGGTGTTGGCAGGGGCAGATGTTTTTGAGGCCATCAGGGGCCAGCGTGCACTACTTAAAGGCCTGAGGGCAAATGGTCTTGAGGAATTGACCGTTTTAATTCCATACACAGACTACTGTATTACAGGTGAGATCCAGGGCATTCTGGCCAATCTGGATTATTTGAGATTGAGACTGGAAGATGAGGGCCTATTTGAGAAGCTAGAAACACTATTGAAGGGTATATCCTCGCAAGGTTGATGGGCGTTACTTGCTCAAAAATGACTTTTCAATACATATTCCCAGGCCTTCCATGGTAAGCTCGGGCAACAGTTCAGACAGATTTTTGGACACACCAAAGATTACAGAGGCCAGCCCGCCGGTTGCCACGGTCACCGGGCTTGAATCTTCGAAGTAACCAGATAGCTCTTCAAGCAGTCTATCAGTCATTCCTGCAAAACCATAAAGGATTCCCGATCTGATGGCGTCTTCGGTGGTTTTCCCAAGGGCCGGAAGGTCTCTGCCCTCTAGTCTGACGAGGGGAAGTCTCGATGTCTTTGAAAATAGCCCCTGAAGGGACATGCCTATTCCTGGGGCTATGGCGCCTCCCAGGTACTCCCCCTTTTGGGAGATGCAATCGAAGGTGGTGGCCGTTCCAAAGTCTACGACTATGCAGGCCGATTTGAATCGGCTAAAGGCCGCTATTGAATTTATTAGTCTGTCTGTGCCTATTTC
>JAADCZ010000128.1 GCA_013154175.1 Thermodesulfobacteriota bacterium | reverse complement strand
TGCATGTTCCCGCTATTCACCCAACACGCCTCGGGGCATAACCCCAGGGGAGACAAAATAAAGAGGGTGAGAAACCGCTTCATGCATAAATTCAAATATTTTCCCGACAGATTCGGCCCCCTATCCTGCGTTGGATGTGGCCGATGCGTAAGGGATTGCCCGGTAAACATAGACATTAGACAGGTACTAAACCGTCTTCTTGACATATGACAGCTATGGATAAAGAGACAATGAAGAACCCCTATTTACCCTATCCAGCAGTGATAGATGACATAATCGTTGAGACTGAGGACGGCAATCTCAAGTCCTTCAGGATAGTGCTTCAAAACGAGGAAGACCGCAAGAAGTGGCACCACACACCTGGCCAGTTTGCCATGTTGAGTATTGCTGGCAAGGGGGAGATTCCCATTGGAATTGCATCCTCGCCAACGGAAAAGGATCATTTGCTCTTTACTGTAAATCGGGCAGGTGTCGTTACAACGGCCCTCCACAAGATGAACAAGGGTGATCCAATTGGTGTAAGGGGGCCCTTGGGAAATGGTTTTCCAGTTGATTCGAAGCTTAAGGGTAAGAACATTGTCATTATTGCCGGTGGCTTTGCCTTTACCACCCTGAGGGCAACCTTGATCTATTTGCTGGAACATCGGGACGATTATGGCCATATAACTGTCATATATGGAGCGAGAACCCCAGGAATGCTCCTTTACAAAGAGGAGTTGAAGGCCTGGCAACAAAGGGAAGACCTCGATGTGTACATAACCATAGACAGAGAGGCTCCAGGTTGGGACGGCCTGGTGGGCTTTGTGCCAACCATAGCAGGCCAGGTGAAACCTTCGCCAGAAAATGCGGCTGCACTCATCTGCGGCCCACCAATCATGATTAAATTTACGATGCCGCCCCTTGAGGAAGTTGGCTGGAAGGACAATCAGGTGTATCTCTCCCTGGAAAACAGGATGAAATGCGGCATTGGCATTTGTGGTCACTGCAATGTCGGCCCTGTGTATGTTTGCAAGGATGGCCCTGTTTTTACCAGGGAAGAGGTACAAAAACTGCCAATAGAGTTCTAATTTCTCTGATTTCTTCCTGGCCAAGCCAGTCTGTGATACTTTTCTTTTAGTTTTTTTCGCTAGGGGAAACCTTGACTCTGGTCACGTTGTGGGCTAAAAGTCGTCCATGACATTTACAAAATCGAAGATTGATCCACCAAGCCTACAAATAGGGCATATAAAGTCACGCTATCCCATCATACAAGGTGGGATGGGCGTAGGAATATCCATGTCTGGCCTTGCCTCGGCTGTGGCTCGCGCCGGTGGCATTGGTGTTGTCGCATCTGTTCTCATTGGCCTCAACGAAAAGGATTTTTATAAGAATCCCCGTGAGGCCACTTTCAGGGCCCTCGACTCTGAGATCAAAAAGGCAAAGGAGCAGTCCAACGGAGGGCCAATTGGTGTGAACATAATGGTGGCACTCCAAGACTATGAGGAAATGGTGCGGATATCCGCCGAGGCCGGAGCAGATCTCATAATCAGCGGAGCTGGCCTGCCCCTTAAGCTTCCGGGAATGATCCCAGACGGATGCGAGACAGCGCTCGTGCCCATCGTCTCCTCTGGCAGGGCTGCAGGTCTTCTTTGCAAGAGATGGAGTGAGCATTACGGACGCCTGCCAGATGCCTTCGTAGTCGAAGGGCCAAAGGCAGGGGGGCACCTGGGCTTTAAGGCTGAGGACCTGTTCAAACCCGAATTTCAGATAGAAAACCTCGTCAAGGATGTCATTGAAGCCGTCAAGCCCTGGGAGGAAAAGGCCTCCACCAAGATTCCTGTCATAGCCGCAGGGGGCATCTACACTGGTGCGGACATTTATAATTTCATCAAGATGGGGGCTGCTGGCGTCCAGATGGGAACCAGGTTCGTGGCAACCCATGAGTGTGACGCATCGGACACCTTCAAGGAAGCCTACGTCAAGGCCACCAAGGACGATATCATGATTATAAAAAGTCCTGTTGGGCTGCCTGGCAGGGCCTTGAAGGGCCCCTTCCTGGAGAAGATGGCAAGGGGGGAGAAGCACCCCAAAAAATGCGCCTATAAGTGCATCAAGACCTGCCGTTACCCAGACACCCCCTATTGCATTGGCATGGCACTCATTAATGCCCAGAGGGGGAATCTTGGTTCAGGCTTTGTCTTTTGCGGGGAAAACGTCCACAAGATAGACAAGATAGTCTCGGTGCAGGAACTTATGGACGAGCTTGTCGAGGGTTACAAAGAGACGGCCAGCCAAGAGTAATTTTTATTTAGCCCCATTAATTCATTAGCATAGAAACTGCAATTTCGGCACAAGATGCCCCTTTAACTGGTGGCGTCAAGGTCTTGGCGCCCCTTCGCCCCTTATAAGTTTTTTCTCTTTTGGACCCTTTTTAAAACCTTAAACGCCTTTTCTACCTGGGGCTGCACCTCTTTTAATGGGCGTGAAGCTAGGATGGGGCAACCACAGGAAAATTTACTTTTTTTTCATTTCAGGTACACTTTCAAATGCACCTAAATGAGTTACACGTTCATTATTAATCTATTGGCACGCAACTTGATGGAGCGAGTCAAAATATAAAAACACTGTTGAGTCAATCCCATGAAAAAAGCGCTGATTACTGGTATTACAGGCCAGGATGGAGCATACCTGGCAGAATTTCTTTTGAACAAAGGCTATGAGGTCCATGGAATCAAGCGGCGGGCCTCTCTTTTCAATACGGATAGAATAGATCATCTCTATCAGGACCCCCATGAACCAGGCAGGAGATTCATTCTGCACTACGGGGACCTTACCGATTCCACAAACCTTATAAGAATCATTCAGGAAGTGCAGCCAGACGAACTTTACAACCTCGCTGCCCAAAGCCATGTGGCAGTTTCCTTTGAGTCTCCAGAATACACGGCAAACGCCGATGCCCTTGGCACACTGCGGCTTCTTGAGGCCATTCGAATCTTGAACCTTACTGACAAAACGCGTTTTTATCAGGCCTCAACTTCCGAGCTCTTTGGCAAGGCCAAGGAAACCCCTCAGAATGAAGACACACCTTTTTATCCTCGCTCGCCCTATGCAGTAGCTAAGCTGTATGCCTATTGGATTACCGTAAACTATCGTGAGGCCTACGGCATATTTGCATGTAACGGGATTTTGTTTAACCACGAATCCCCAATCAGGGGGGAGACCTTTGTCACCAGGAAGATAACCCGTGCTGCAGCCCGCATAACCCTTGGTCTGCAGGACTGTCTATATTTGGGGAACCTGGACGCCAAGAGGGACTGGGGACATGCAAAGGACTATGTGGAAATGCAGTGGCTCATGTTGCAACAGGATACCCCTGACGACTTTGTTATAGCAACGGGGCAACAACACTCTGTGCGGGAATTTGTGGAACTTGTGTTCAAGGAACTTGGAATAGAAATTGAGTGGAAGGGCTCCGGGGTTGATGAAGTGGGAATAGCCCATTGTCTCAACAAGGAACTCGACTTTCTTGAAGGCAAGACGCTTGTCCGAATAGATCCCCGATATTTCAGACCCACTGAGGTTACAAGCCTTTTGGGCGATGCCTCCAAGGCCAGAAAAAAGCTTGGCTGGCGCCCAAAGATCAGTTTCGAGGAACTTGTCAAGGAAATGGTTAAAGAGGACCTGGAGCTGGCAAAACGAGATAGCCTTTGTAAGAAGGCAGGATTCAGGGTGTACGATCACAATGAATAGTTTGCCACTTGATACGCGGATTTACGTGGCCGGCCATCGGGGTATGGTAGGCTCAGCAATCGTCCGGGCATTGAAGCAAAGGGGCTTTACTAACATCCTTACCCGTACCCACTCTGAGCTCGATCTTACGGACCAGATGGCAGTAAGGGAATTCTTTGCCAAGAACAAGATAGATTATGTGGTCTTGGCTGCTGCAAAGGTTGGGGGAATTCACGCCAACAATACATATCCTGCAGATTTCATTTACATTAACACCATGATCCAGGCCAATATCATCTATGAGGCATGGAAAAGCGGTGTTCAACGACTTCTCTTTCTTGGCAGCTCGTGTATTTATCCCAAACTCGCCCCTCAGCCAATAAAGGAAGAATACCTGCTACAGGGCCAATTGGAGCCGACCAATGAGGCCTATGCCATTGCCAAAATAACAGGCATAAAGATGTGCGAGGCATTCAACCGCCAGCATGGCACAAAGTACCGCTCTGTCATGCCAACCAACCTGTTTGGCCCGGGTGACAACTATGATTTGGAAAACTCCCATGTAATCCCGGCATTGATCAGGAAATATCACCTGGCAAAATTGGCCCAGCAAGGCGACTTGGCTGCGATAAGGCATAATGCGGCCATATTTGGCCCTATTCCCGAGGATATCAAAAAGGCCATAGGTGTCTCCCCGGACTTGTCGAGATTTGAGCCAAACACCACGCCAAAGGTGATTATCTGGGGCACTGGCTCGGCACTTCGGGAATTCCTGCATGTCGACGACCTGGCTTCGGCTTGCCTTTTCGTGATGGCCCTGGATCAATCCGCTTTTGAACATGTATCATTTGTTAATGTTGGCACGGGAAAAGACATTGCCATAAGGGACGTGGCAGCCCTTATCGGAGAGGTGGTAGGGTTCCAAGGCGAAACCCTTTTCGATAGCTC
>JAADCZ010000159.1 GCA_013154175.1 Thermodesulfobacteriota bacterium | reverse complement strand
ACAAGTTCTCGTTCCGAGGCAATATTGGTAAGCTCCATGGCTTCCTTGATAAGGGCGTCAGGTAAATGAATATTGGTAGCCATCCTATTTTATCCAAGTCTTGTCATGTTAACTTTAATTTAAAACTTTACCTACCTACCTACCTTCCTTCCTTCCTTTACCTTGTCCAGGCACAGTACCGGTCTTGTTATTCCCCTTCTGTTCATGTAAGTGGCCATTGGTCCATTATCTTTGAGTGGAAGAAAGGTAATGCGTTCAGGGTAAAAGAGGCAAGTAACTGCTGAAGGTAAAGACAAATTAAAGACTGCGCCCATTAAAGTAAAACCTTAAGCCCACCACTGCTTGGCTTCGGTGCAGTAATATGGCGTCATGCAAAAATTTGCGGTGGGCTTAAGGCCAGTTATCAGGAAGAAAGGGTCGTGGTTGCGCTTTTTAGCCCCTTGTCTATGGCCCTTCCAAGGCCGGATGGATCCTTTCCACCTGCCTGGGCCATGTCGGGGCGTCCTCCGCCTCCGCCCTTAATCTCCTTGGCTATCTCCTTGACAATATCCCCTGCCTTTATCTTGTCTGTCAGGTTCTTGGTGACCATAACAAGGAGCATTGCCTTGCCGTTATGGGAAGAGCCAAGAATGACAACACCCTTTTCAAGTCTGTCCCTAACCTTGTCACCAAGCTCCCTAAGGGCAGCGGCATCGAGGCCATCTAGGACTTCGGCAACTATCTTTGCGCCACCAACCTCTGCAGCATCCTGTACCATCTTGGCCACGTCCTTTACGGCCTGGCCAGCCCTAGCTGCCTTGAGCTCCTTTTCAAGCTCTTTAATCTTGTTGGTAAGCCCCTCGATGCGTTTTGAAACTGCCTTTACAGGGGCCTTCACCTGGGCTGCAATCTGAAGGAGCTCATCTTCCATTTCCTGAATGGCACTTATGGCAGTTGCCCCTGTTACTGCCTCTATTCGCCTTATTCCAGCGGCAACGCTCGATTCAGCCACTATCTTGAAAAGCCCTATCTGGCCTGTTCTTTCAAGGTGGGTTCCTCCGCAAAGCTCCATGCTGAAATCGGGAATGGTCACAACCCTTACAAATTCACCATATTTTTCCCCAAAAAGTGCCATTGCCCCCATGGAAATGGCCTCTTCCTGGGAAAGTACCTGAGTTTCAACAGGAAGATCAGCACGCACCTTCTCATTAACAATCTGCTCGATTCTCTTTATCTCATCCCGGGTAAGGGCAGAAAAATGTGTAAAGTCAAATCTCAGCCTTTCTGGTTCAACCAGGGAACCAGACTGGCGCACATGCTCCCCAAGCACCTGCCTCAAGGCTGCGTGCAAAAGGTGGGTGGCAGTGTGGTTTCTTGCAGTGTCGAGGCGCCTGTCAGGGCTTACCTTCATGGTAATGTCGTCCCCAAGGGCAATTTGCCCCTCTGTCACCTCTATCTGGTGCACGACGAGGTCGCCCTTTTTCAGGGTATCCACTACCTTTGCCCTTCCTGAAGGGGCGATGATTTCGCCCTTGTCCCCGATCTGGCCGCCAGATTCTGCATAAAAGGGTGTCTTGTCAGAAACGAGCTCTCCCTTCCACCCCTCTGAGACCTTTTCCTCCTCGTTGCCACCTGATACCAGGGCCAGGACCTTGCCCTTCGATTCAGTGGTATCATAGCCCTGGAACTCTGTTGCCTTTCCTTCTTCAATGAGGGTCCTGTAGGCAGTGGGGAGTTTTTCAGTGATGGTCTCCTTGGCAGACTTCTTTGACCGCTCCCTTTGCTGGGCAAGCATCTTCTCAAAGCCTTCCTTGTCAAAGGAAAGACCCTCTTCCTTGGCAACATCCTGAACTATGTCAACAGGAAGGCCATAGGTGTCGTAAAGCTTGAAGATGAAGTCCCCGGAAATGGTATCCTGGCCCTTGGCGCGAAGCTCCTCGATGTGTTCTTCGAGCATCTTGAGCCCGAGCCCCAAGGTCTGGGCAAAGCGCTCCTCCTCATGGTCTAGGACTTGGCCAATGAACTCCCTGTTTTTTCGAAGCTCAGGATAGACCTCTCCCATGTCCTCTACGACCTGGAAGGCAGTCTTTTTCATAAAGTTTTCCTTGAGCCCAAGGACCCTTCCATAGCGCACAGCACGCCTTATGATGCGCCTTAGCACATATCCGCGGCCTTCGTTTGAGGGGATTACGCCATCTGCGATAAGAAATGCGGATGCCCTTGAATGGTCTGCAATGACCCTCATGGCCACATCCACAGTGGGAGAGCTTCCATATTCCTTGCCAGAAAGCTCCCCGAGAAGACGCATGATGTTTTCGAAGATGTCTGTATCAAAGTTGTTGAGCTTTCCCTGACAAACAGCAGCAATGCGCTCAAGGCCCATGCCCGTGTCGATGCACGGCTCTGGAAGTGGGCTCATTGTGCCTGTTTCGTCCCTGAAGAATTGCATGAAGACCAGGTTCCAAATCTCCAGGAATCTGTCACAATCGCACCCGACCTTGCAATCTGGCCTTTTGCAACCTACCTCCTCACCCTGGTCTATGAGTATCTCTGAGCATGGCCCGCAGGGCCCAGTGTCGCCCATTGCCCAGAAGTTGTCTTCCTCATCCAGGCGCACAACCCTGTCTGGGGAAATGCCTGTGAGTTTTGGCCAAAGCTCAGCTGCCTCGTCATCCTCCCTGAAAACCGTCACCCAGAGCTTGTCCTTTGGAAGGCCGAGTCTGTCCACGAGAAACTCCCAGGCAAACTCAATTGCCTCCTTCTTGAAATAGTCGCCAAAGGAGAAGTTTCCTAACATCTCAAAGAATGTGTGGTGCCTGGCAGTGTAGCCAACGTTTTCAAGGTCATTGTGCTTTCCCCCAGCCCGGACGCACTTCTGACACGAGGCAGCACGTTTGTAAGGCCTTTTCTCCTCTCCAAGAAACACCTTTTTGAATTGCACCATACCTGCATTCGTGAAAAGAAGAGTGGGGTCGTCTGCCGGAACCAGGGAAGAGCTCGGAACTATCTCGTGGCCCTTCTCCTTGAAATAGTCAAGGAATGCCTTTCTTATTTCATGGCTCTTGAGCGCTTTCATCAGCTGTTCTCCTTGTTCTCATCCTCAGTGGTTTTCTCTTCTTGAGTCTTGGGCTTGAGCCCGTAGGCCTGCCGCACACGCTCCTCTATCTCGTCAGCAATCTCAGGATGTTCCTTTAAGAACTGGCGCACATTTTCCCTTCCCTGGCCAAGTCTTTCGTCCTTGTAGGAGTACCAGGCCCCGCTTTTGTCAATGATGTCAAGGGCAACTGCAAGGTCAATGAGTGCGCTTTCCCTGGAGATGCCCTCGCCGTAGTAGATGTCAAACTCCGCCTGCTTAAAGGGCGGGGCAATCTTGTTTTTCACTACCTTGACCTTTGTGCGGTTTCCAATGACGTCCTGCCCTTCCTTGAGGGCTGTCATCTTTCTAATGTCGAGGCGCATGGTGGAGTAGAACTTGAGGGCGTTTCCTCCAGTTGTGGTCTCTGGGTTGCCAAACATCACCCCGATCTTCATGCGGATCTGGTTGATGAACACAAGGGCCGTCTGGCTCTTGTTGAGATTGGCAGTAAGCTTTCTAAGGGCCTGTGACATGAGTCTGGCCTGAAGCCCAACGTGGGCATCTCCCATATCCCCCTCAATCTCCGCCTTTGGAACAAGGGCAGCAACCGAGTCGATGACAATGAGGTCCACTGCACCGCTTCGAACCAGGGCGTCAACTATCTCGAGGGCCTGCTCACCATAGTCTGGCTGGGAGATGAGAAGATCATCTGTGTTCACCCCGAGCTTTTTGGCATAGACAGGGTCAAGGGCGTGTTCAGCATCCACAAATGCCGCTATTCCCCCCTGTTTCTGGGCCTCTGCTATCATGTGAAGGGCAAGGGTGGTCTTTCCAGAAGACTCAGGGCCAAAGACCTCCACAATCCTTCCCCTTGGTATGCCTCCAACTCCAGTGGCTATATCAACTGGAAGACATCCAGTTGGAATCACAGGAATATCTTCAACACCGCCCTTATCGCCAAGTCTCATTACAGAGCCCTTGCCAAACTGCTTCTGAATCTGGTTAAGGGCGATGGACAGGGCCTTTTCTTTGTCTTTAACGTTTGTGGTGGTGTTCATTCATGCCTCCATGAAATATGTAGTTGCTAAGCAAAGCTGATTTTGTTGTGAATTTAACCCATGCTACGAGAAAATCCAAATATCACCAGGAAGGTCGTGGCATGGTCTTTTTTATTACAAAGCACTGTTATATGTAAGGCTTTATCTGTTAACAGCAAAGTTTTTTTATTATTTCTAAACCATGCTAGAATAATCGGGCAAGGATGCCTCACTTTGCAATGGCATTTAAAAGAGTTTTTTGGACGTGGCACAAAAAGGAAGGGAACAAAGGGAAAAATAATGAAGAAACACATAGGGTTGAAGGAAATCAGGCAAATTTTATCCTGTCAGCTTCCGAAACTTAGAAAAGATTATCATGTAGAATCCTTGGAGATTTTCGGCTCAAGGAGATGGGGGGATAATAGGCCTGATAGTGATCTGGATATACTCGTCACTTTTTCTTCTCCGCCTTCTCTATTTGAATTTGTCAGGCTGAAAAATCATTTGTCAGAACTACTTGGGGTTGAAGTGGATCTTGTGATGCGTAATGCCCTGAAACCCCATATTGGTGAGCAAATTCTGAAAGAGGCCGTCCCGGTATGACAAGACGGA